>JAUIJJ010000151.1 GCA_030431385.1 bacterium
AGTTCATTGATCGATGCTGACTCGCTCAAAAAGACCTCTCCAGTGATAGATCAAAAAAATATCTGAAAATTCGAATTTGTAACCCTGCACTACCAAAGTTTCCCCAACCTTGAAAGTGGTTACGGGTGTTGTCAAGCCCATCATGTTTTTGTGGCAAAGTCCCTCAACCCGCCCGGAAGGGAGGCCAAAAAGTGCTAGAGAGCAAGGAAAAAAACGTGGCTGAGAAATCGAACGAAAAACACGGGACCAGGCGACTCTTCTTCGCTCTTGAGCTGTCAGATCAGGTCCGAGCAGCTACCGTCGACCTCGTTTCTCGCCTCCAGAAAGCGGCTCACTTTACCCCAGCCAGGGTCGTTTGGGTCCCCGAGGACAACTACCACCTGACCCTGTGGTTCCTCGGAGATGTCAAACCAGCTCTCAAACTCGCCCGCCTTCTCCCCGAGGCCGTATCGGGTATGGAACCCTTCGAGCTGGATTCGCGCCACTTGGGCACCTTTCCCAGCGGCGGACGCCCCCCATCGGTCCTGTGGACCGGCATTCACAATCCGCCGGAGGCCCTTCAGGATCTCCGCGATCGCTGCGCCTCACTCATGGCCCGGGCCGGGATCGCCATCCCCGACCCTGAAGGCGAGTATCACCCCCACGTCACCATTGCCCGCTTCAAGAGCGCGAAAGGAATCTACGCCTTTCAAAAGCAGATGGAGACTTATCAGTTTGCAAAGCTCGGCAAAACGACCGTGAAGCGATTGGTCCTGATGGAAAGCATTACTGGTGACGGCCCCGCGCGATACGAACCCTTCGCGACGGCGGACTTCCCGGGAGCCGCAGCCGAATGAGCAAGGAAAACGCCCGCATCGTAAACGCAAAGTTCGTCTTCTCGCTTCCCAAGTGGAAGAACGATAAAGTCGAGCCGCTCCCTCAGATTTGTATCGCGGGAAGAAGCAACGTCGGCAAGTCCTCGCTGATCAACGCGCTTGTCGAACAGAAGAGCCTCGCCCGCACCAGTTCCTCCCCCGGGCGTACGCAGGCACTCGTTACCTTTCACGCTGAGCTGCGGTGCGGGGATGAGTCCTATCCCTTCTATCTGGTGGATTTGCCCGGCTTTGGTTACGCGAAGGTCCCCATGGCTCTGAAAAGGAGCTGGCTGGAGATGATGCAGAGTTACTTCCACGATAACCCGAATCTGTCCTGCTGTGTATCGCTTTTCGACATTCGTCGCACACCAAGGATGGAGGAAGAAGACCTCCTCGACATGCTCGCCCAGCTCGATGTCCCGTTCCTCCCCGTGGTCACCAAGGCCGACAAAATCCCCAAGACGAAGCGCACCGCCCAACTCAAGCAAATCGCCGCTGGAATCCGGATCGAAGATTGGCACGACCTCATCCCCGTCAGCGTCCTCAAGCGCGAGGGGCTGAATCAACTCCGCAACGATCTCTTCGAACTCCTGCAAACTATCAGCAAGCCCCAGTGATCAGTTAAGTATCTTGTGCCTCGGAAGAGGAGAAGGGATTCGACCATGAGAGGTCTGCCATGTTGCGCCGCGTTGATTCTGCTGGGTTTTACCGCCACCAATGAAAGCACCGCATCAGAAACGTTGAAACAGTTGCCGATCCGCGAAGTCACGATCTTCAAAGACGGCACATCGTGGATCAGGCACCAAGGCGAGCTTAGGGCAACCAGTGGCAATGTCGCCCTCGACGGCCTACCCTCTCCTGTCCTCGGGACGTTCTGGGCAAGCTCGGAGAGCGATGAATATCAGATCGCTGCCGTGCGCGCCCATAGGCGCTCTATCCGAAAGGAAATCGCCGCAGTCACCCTCCGCGACCTTCTCGCGTCCAATGTCGGTAAGACTCTCCATTGGACTCAGGCGGTCGGCGGCGAGCACCACGAATACGCCGGTAAGATTCTCCCCAAGACAAGCCCCGATTCCGAGCTGATCCTCGTCGAGCGCGACGGAGCGACCTTCATCCTGAACCCCTCGCTAGCCAGCAACCTCTCCATAGAGGAAGCCAGCACGAAGTACACGAAGCCCTCCGACACCAAGTCCCTCGAACTCAGCTTCAACAAGCCGGTGGAAGGCGCAGCGGACGTCAGCATCAGCTACGTTCAAAACGGCCTTCGATGGATCCCTTCCTATCGCGTGGACATCGACGGTGATGGGAACGCTCTGGTCCAGCTTCAAGCTACAATCGTCAACGACTTCGATGACCTGGACGACGTGGACGCCAACCTCGTGGTTGGTGTACCGTCCTTCGCCTTCGCAGATCACTTGGACCCGATCTCCCTGCAGGAAGGCCTGGTCGAGACCGCATCGGCGAGAAGCGCCGGTCGGCGGCAGGCGATGAACATGATGAGTAACGCCATCATGACCCAATCGGTCTCCATGGACGACTATCAGGGCGCGAGCACCCCTCAGGCTACCGGAGGAGACAAGAACGAGGACCTCTTTGTGTTCACAGTCGACAACCTCTCGCTCAAAAGCGGTGAGCGAATTGTCGTGCCCATTGCTGAGTACTCCCTCGACTACACGCCCGAATTCAAGGTCACGATTCCCTTCGGGCCACCAAAGGAACTGCACCGCAACAATAGCTACTCGTCGCCTAACGACGTCGACATCGAGTTGGCAAAACCCAAGGTGAAGAGTTATGCCGTGCTTGAGAACGACTCGGCCTACCCGCTCACCACCGCACCGGCGCTTGTCCTCAAAAATGGCGCGCTCCTCGGTCAGACCACGATGCGCTACACCCCCATCGGCGGGAGCTACGATCTCGAGTTGGGAACCGCAGTTGACGTACGAGTGCGCAAGCGCGATCGCGAAGTCCAACGAAACCTGAATGCCGTCAAGATCGCCGGAACGACCTACTCTCGCGTCGAGACCGAAGGCACCATCCTCGTCGAGAACCTGCGCGGCACGCCGATCGATCTGACGGTCCGCCGCGAAACCTACGGCGAGGTGACCAGCGCGACCAAAGGCGGCGTCATTCGCCAACACACCGGCGAGTGGGACGATCAAGTCGCGTCCTACGAGCTGCCGAGATGGTGGAGTTCCTACTCATGGCCTATCTGGTGGCATTCAGTGAATAGCTTTGCATCGGTCGAGTGGGTCCTCGAAATGGAGCCCGGCGACGAAACCCAACTCGGCTACGAGTCTCAGTACCTGTGGCGTTAAGAATCCACTGGCGGCGCGAGACAGCGGCGTTCAATCCTTTGCTATGGAACGCAAGTCACTCCTCAAGATCACTCTCTATTCGATCGCGCTGCTCGCGCTGATGCTCGTGGCCGCGACGGTCCTGTTCAAGTCGCCGTCGGACCCCGTCGACGCGGGAGTCCGGAAAACGATCACAGCAGCCATCGATGGATTTGAAGGTAAGAACGTCCGCGCTGTCGCCGATCAATTCCTCTTTCCGCTGCCCATCGGCTGGAGCGATCAGCCCATGGATGCGAACCAATTCAGGGATCGGCTGGACGGCGCGTTCAGCGCCCTCACCTACATCGACATCCGAGTCGAATCGATCAGCATCGAGCGCAGCGCCGACGACAAACAGGCCCGCGCAACAATCGACTTTCAGTGGACCGTCTCCGGGCGGATGTACCCCAACGCCCGCAGCAAGTCCGAGGACTATAACCCGCAGCAAAAGGGCGAGAAAGCTATCCTCACGTTGAAGGATTCCGGCGAAGGCTGGAAAATCATATCCATCGAGGAGTTGAGCAGGCATTGAGGTTCATCGCGGCATTTCTCATTGTATTCATCGCGGCCGGCCTGGCTGCCGAGGAACCCACCCCGGAGAACTCGGACCTCCAAATCCGCCTGTTGGTGGATCATAGCCTGCCCGCTCCTGAAGCCCTCCGCGAGCGAATGCTGACGGGGCAAAACCTTCAAGCGCTGGCCGTCATCCAGTCCGGCGAAAACGGCTCCGGGCGTTTACTAGATCCTGATAGCTTTTCCGCCAACTGGGGCGACACACCACTTCCCACCTTCGTTTACTACAAGAACCCGGCGACCGCGTTGGTCTTCGCACTGCCTGACATTTCCATCATCGCGAATGAACCCGAGTCGGAACTCTCCATGACTGCGAAGTTGATCGGAGACGAGGAAATCAGCGCCGGGTGGCGCCTTCCCATTTCGCTCACGAAAGAGGACGTCGATACGATCCGCGACCGTCAGAAGAACATGGCCGGGCGCACCGTGCTCGTCACCGATAGCGAGACTGGCAACCCCATCAAGGGAGCCTGGGTTTTCGGACAACGACGCGGCGATCTGGTAACGCGTTCGCGAGATGATGGCCGAGCGCTGCTCACCGCGCCGACGCGCAACGCCGCCGGCCCCCACTATGCTTGGGCGGACAACTACTGGACGACCGACTTTGATCCCGTCAGCTCCCGCACCGTTCCGCTCATTCCCATGGGCGACTCCCTGTTCGAGACCGAGGTCACGATCAAATCGCCCACCGGCGAAGTCGTCGACGAAGCCGTCCTCTTTATCGGAAATCGCTCCTACGCCATCGCCCAGTCCGGAGTCGCCACCGTTACATTCCCCCGATCGGTCGAGTCGCCTGTGGCGTTGGTCCTCGTGGCGAACAATCTCCCGCAGAATTTCACTCTCACGCATTCGCCGCAGCAGGAACTAACGCTCGCTCCCGCTGAGGAAGTGAACGAAAGCCTCCGACGCAGAAGTCGCGAAGGGCTGGAATACACACCATGAGTCACGGTGAAGGCTTCGTTCCCTACGCGCTGCCCGACCTCTCCCCCGGGGAAGGGCTGGAGCGCGTGCGGCAGTTTCGCGTGGAGCTCGAAGGGCGGCGCAGCGTCCGCGACTTCTCCACCCAACCCGTCGACGTCGCACTCATCGAAGAAGCCGTTCGCTCGGCCGGGCTCGCCCCTAACGGCGCAAACCTCCAGCCGTGGACCTTCGTCCTCGTCGGCGATGCACACCTCAAGGCGCAGATTCGCGCGGCGGCCGAAGAAGAAGAAAAGCTCAACTACGAGCGTCGTATGTCCGAGGAGTGGAAGTCGGACCTCGCGCCCTTGGGGACCGACGCCACCAAAGCCCACATCACCGACGCGCCGTACGTGCTCGTCGTGTTCGAGCAGGTTCACGGCATCAACACAGACGGCAGCAAGAAGACGCACTACTACGTGAAAGAGAGCGTCGGGATCGCCGTCGGGTTTCTCATCGCCGCGCTGCACAAGGCCGGGCTGGCAACGCTCACCCACACGCCAAGCCCCATGGGGTTTCTCCGCGAGTTGCTGGGCCGCCCAACCAATGAGAGGGCATTCGTCCTCCTCCCCATCGGCTATCCGGCGGAAGACTGCCAGGTCCCGAACATCACCAAGAAACCACTCGAAGACATCCTCATTAAGAAGTGAAGTCTCAAGGCTCCGCAGAAAGAAGCACCTCCCGCGATGACCCTGCGGGAGGTGCTTTTGCTTTTCATGGGTAAGAAGACCAGGGCTAGCCTTCGCCGCCCTCGCGACGCGCGCGTGCCTTGGCGGCGAGCTGGCTGCCGCACACCTGCACAAAGCTCAGGTTCTCGAACTCAGACGCAGAGATCGACGGACCCTGACGGCTGCAGTGCTGGTCGAAGGCGTTGGCCAGTGCTTCGGCGATCTGGTCAGGCATGTAGCCCTCAATGTTCAACCGCTCGAGCATGAAGATCAGCTTGCCATCTTTGAACAGCATCACCGACGGGCTGGAGGGCTGGACTTCCGAAGCGTACTCGCGGGCGCGCTGGGTGGCCTCGCGGTCGACGCCAGCGAACACCGTGTAGATGTGATCGGGAATGATCTTGTTCTGAAGCGCAGCGGACACCCCCGGGCGGGCACCACCGGCGGCACAACCACAAACCGAGTTTACGACGACAAGCGCCGTACCTTGCATGTCCTTGAATGCGTTGTCGACATCCTCCGGAGTACGGAGCGATGTCGCGCCAACAGCCTCAAGCTCCTCGCGCATGGGTTTGACGTCTTCCTCGGGGTAGCCGGGTTGGGCGAAGCGGAAAATCGACATGGGAAAAACCATCCTTCAAAATTATTGGCTCATAATGCGCCGCTGACACTCAAATCGTCAAACTGCACGCGTGAACTACCTCGTGACTCAAGAAACGCACCAGCGACACGGCAACGCCTCCATTTATCTCGAACCCGCCCGCGAAGGCAACCCTACCGTTGGCTGAAAGGAGAGTGATACCCCACCAGCTCGACGTACCCTCGCCCCGTGACTTCATCGCCGCGAAGCGTCCCCGAAACGGTAACCGCGCCCTCCCAATACACCACGCCAGTAAATCTGGTCGTGGTCATTTCCTGCCCCTCAAAGACAGGAAGAACCGTCAGCTCGCTCCCATCTTCGGGAAAGCGGACCGTCCAACCCATCGGATAAACCGCCCCGGTTTCCGGACTCGTCCACGTGTCGGTTGAATCGATCACGTGGTTCTCGGCGGGCAAGAGTACCTTTTCTCCCTCTGCCGTAACCAGCGTCCCGGTGGCTTCGGACTCGAAGGAGCCATCGGCGCGCCTGATTCGGTAGAGCATTAAATCCTCGCCCGAGTCAAATTGCAACGAGAACCAATCCCAACCCACCGCCTCGGAATTGAGCGAACTGGTGAAGAACTCGTGATCCATCCAAGAAAGGCCGGAAACGGCGAACGCCTCACCGTCGACCGTGATCTTCCCCTTAGTGTCTAGGCGCGTGAAGCTGATATAGTGCGAGGCCTCTCCGGCGCCGCCGCTCTTTTGGTGGACACCATCGATTCCGTGGAGAATCGCTGGCTTGAGCGCGTCCAGTTCGAGCTCCAGCGCCAACTCCTCGTCATGGGCCGAGACGCGGATCATTCCGGATTCGTCCTGATCAATGACGAGCGGACCGACCCGGACAGCCATGCGATCGGCGGAGGCCGCCGCCTGCCCCAGCCCGACGCGCCCGATGTACTCGCGATGAAAGTGCCCTTCACTCTCGAAGTCGCTGATGGCGAAGTGCCCAAGGAACACGTCTGCCGGGGTAAGTGCGGAACGCTCGCTGGCGTCCGTCGCTGGTGGCGCGAGCGCGTTTCGAAAAATCGTCAGCTCATACCCGAACCGCCGTCCGCCGCCCGCCTCAAGGTTTCCGGTAAAGTACCACCACTCCGTCTTGAAGCTGGGGTGAGAGCCGTGGTCGCGAGGGAAGGTGTAGGTATAGCCGGGCAGCGCGCGTTGAAACTCCTGGGCGATTCCCGTCGCCGAGAGGAGCAAAACCATCACCGCAATGAGCAGGGCACGGATCATCCGATCGTCGCCTTTCGCAGAGCGCTCTCGTCGACGCCGAACCTCGCGGAGAAGTACCCCGCCAGCAGCGATGCCACGAAAACGATACCACCCATGGTGCCGACCAGGTGCCACGGAACGCGGAAACCGATCGTCCACCCGAAGCTCTCGACCATGATGTGCTTGGTAAGGATCCACGACAGCCCGATCCCGGCCAATGTACCGAGAGGAATGCCGATCACGGCGAACACGCTCGCCTCCAGCGTGATCATCCGACGAACGCTCCCACGGCTGACGCCGATGTGACGAAGCGTTGCGATCTCGTCTCGTCGATCGAGAATCTGCGCCAGAAGCGTCGTCGCTACACCGAGGGCCGCGACGAGATGGACTGGATCCGCCATCTCTGGGACCAGTCGCGCCAGCGCGCCGCCGAGGCCGGGTTCGAACTGCCGGACTTCGAGACCTTCTGGGAGCAGGAGCATGTGGAGCTCCCCGATCCCGAGAAGCCGATGGTGATGCTGGAGGACTTCCGCGCCGATCCGGACGCGAACCGTCTGCAGACCCCGTCAGGCAAGATCGAGATCTTCTCCGCGACCGTCGACGGCTTCGGCTATGACGACTGCCCGGGCCATCCGGTCTGGCGCGAGCCGGACGAGTGGCTTGGGGCGGAGAGGGCGACGGAATTCCCGCTGCATCTGATGTCGAACCAGCCGCGCACCCGGCTGCACAGCCAGCTCGATTGCGGGCAGGTCAGCCAGGGCTCCAAGGTGGCGGGGCGCGAGCCGATGACCCTGCATCCGGACGACGCGGCGGCCCGCGGGATCTCGTCGGGCGACATCGTTCGGGTCTGGAACGACCGCGGCGCCTGTCTCGCCGGCGCGATCGTCAGCGATCAGGTGATGCCGGGCGTGATCCAGCTTGCGACCGGCGCCTGGTACGATCCGGAGACGCCGGGCGGCCTGGAAGTCCACGGCAACCCGAACGTTCTGACCCGCGACCGCGGCACCTCCCGCCTCGGCCAGGGCCCGACGGCGCATTCCACCCTGGTGCAGGTCGCCAAGGTGGACGGCGTGGTCCCGGACGTGACGGTGATGCGCAAGCCGAAGGTGGAGGGGTAGGGGACCGCTCTACCGTCATCTTGATGCAAATCAGGATCAGCGCACGGACGTCAAAGGAAAACCCGCCCGAGCCTCCCATACCGTCGGTATGCAGCCGACGGTCTACATCCTCACCAACCACAGGCGTGGCACGCTCTACATCGGCGTGACGTCCAATCCGGTCTCCCGCATTCTCCAGCACCGTCGGGGTGAGGGATCGGATTTCGTGCGGCGCTACCGGTTGTATCGGCTGGTATATGTAGAGTCCTTTGAGCGGATCACCGAC
>JAUIJJ010000152.1 GCA_030431385.1 bacterium
TATGGTCGCCTGACGAGCATCCTCAAACCGGGTGATGATCCACTCAATCCAGGAGTATCACTCGACTCCACAAGCCGCCCCACACAGACCTTTCAATACATCGCCGCCGATCCGTGGACTGGTACTCGCTTTCAATACGATCGTGATGGCCTCATCGATCCTGCCCCAGTAAGCGCCGGCGTTTCGCCGCTGCTCAATACCGTTCGCACCTATCTCCGCGAGGACTTCTCGAACAGCGATGGCTTCAATACTCTGGATGCATTTAAGTACACCGATGGACTCGGCCGTACGCTCATGGAAGTCGGCGAACCCGAATCCGAAATGCAACGCATTGATGGCATGGAGACTGGGCCTCCCGTCGCCTCCGCGACGCGATACGGCCTGCGTGCCGCCGCCTGGATAGTGGAGATTCCCTACTTCGGCAGCAACCAACTCGCCGATCTCTACATTGGTCCTCCACAGGCCTCGGACGACCGTACCGAAACCTATCCCGACGCGCTTGGCCGGCCCGTCATGGTGGTGCTTCCGCCGGAAACGCATGATGCGACCCGCGACGAAGCCGCGCTTTCTGAAATTCGCGAGGAGAGCCTCGGCCGCGTTTCTTCCGCGCGCTTTGATCCTAATCGGTTGATCACACTGACATTCAATCTCCCGCGCGAAACGCATAGCTACGACGAAGAGCAGACCCAGCCCGATTCGAAGCACTTCGGTGCCCACATGGAACATTTCAAGGACGGGCTCGATCGCCTCATCAAGGTCCATGAAGTCGTCCGCATCGAAACCGGTCTTGCCGGAGGCAATATCAACAACGCGAATCCCAACTCCTCCGCCGGCCCCACCGAAGGCGATCCATTTGATAAGTCCCTCGGTGCGCCAGAGGTGTGGGTCACCCAGTACGATTACGATCTTCAGGATAACCTGATTCACATCATTGATTCACAACAGAATCAGAAGTGGATGCGACACGACGGCCTCGGACGAAAAGTCTTCATGAATGACCCCGACCGTGGCGTGATGATTTACGATTACGACGACGCGTCCAATCTGGTTCAAACAGAAGATGCCAATAGTCAAATCATCAAGTATGGCTACGACGGCGCCAATCGACTGCTCTTCGAAGATTATGCTGATACGACCTATGAATTCACATTTAACCGTGAATATGATGATACACATCCTATCACTATCACCAACCGGGCAGACGTTCATTACTATTACGATGCCTGGACCGATCCTGTTGATCTAGGCAACGGTGGTCTGCCGCGCACACCCGAGAACACCGCAGGTATGCTCGTCGCCATCGAAGATCTCACCGGTGCGGAGTACTTCTCCTACGACGAACGTGGCCGTGTCACATGGCGGGTGAAAGCCGTCGCTGACCCGACGCTCGATCCCACCACAACTGATTGGTGGAGCAGCCTCGCGCACTACAGCTTTCAATTCCGCTACGATGCTATGGACCGTGTGCGCGACATGGTCTATCCCGATAACGACGCGCTGCGTTACGAATACAACAATCGCGGCGAAATCAATGGGATCATCGGCGGCCTCATCGATGAGAACAGCGGCAAAGTCATCCTCGATAACTACGACGCCATCGCCAGCGGACAGGAAGAGGCCCGCCGCCTCGGCAACGGTGTGCTCACCCAACGCAGCTATGACCCGCGCCTGCGCATGAATCGCCTCACGCACCTCGGTCCTGTCGTGCCTGAAGATCCGCCGCCCACCAACGAACCGCCGCTCCGCAAGCGGGGGAGTGAGCTGCCTGACGCCACGATTCCCCTCATCGACTATGGCTACACCTTCGACGGCGCTTCCAACATTTTGCAAATCGAAGACAAGCGTCCAAAGATTGAAAACGAACCTGGCTACATCGATCCGCTCTCCGAACGCCGCAACACCCAGGTCTTTCAATACGACGACCTCTACCGACTCACCCAGGTCATATACCCGCGCGGGCTGAACGATGAAATCAACGGCGGCCAGATCGATTACCGCTACGACCGCATCGGCAATATGCTGAGGAAGTACGTTCCCGACACGGGGCTGGACGGTCATTGGAGTCTCGAAGAGGACGGTAAGTCAGTCGTGCACCTCGGCACCATGAGCTACGGCGGGGGAGTGGCTGGGCCGATGGGACGCTTTGGACGCGTCGGGCGCAACAACGGCGACACCGCCGGGCCGCACGCATTGACCTCCACTGAGTCCGCTCGCGAGTACCTCTACGATGCAAATGGTAACATGGAACAAATCGAGGAAGACGCGGCCACCTGGGATTTCAAGGATCGCCTTTTCGCCCTGAACAACGAAAGGCGCCGCGCCGATTACCGCTACGATTACAGCGACCGCCGCATCACAAAGTACGTCCGTCCGAAGCTCATGGACGGCAGTGTTGATATCGATGCGCCAACGACTGTTACTGTCTATGTTGATTTGCTATTTGAACTTCGTGAAGGCAACAATCCGGTCAAGTATGTTTTCCTCGGCGACGAGCGGATCGCGCGCACGATAGGAGGACTCGCCCCTGAGCGCGACCGCGTTCAGAAACTCCGCTTCTCCGAGGGCTGGAACCTCGCCACACCCATCGTCACCCCTGGAGGTAACCCCGCCACCCTCACCGCGCGGAACATCTTCGGTTGGGACGGCACCTACAACCCCATCGCCGGTGTCTATCGCTTCGATACCAACACACAAAGCTATGTTGCCTTGCAACCCGACGACCCAGTCACGCCCGGCGAAGGCTATTGGATCGCCGCCCTCGCTCCAGTCACGCGCAGCGTCATAGGCGATTACACCGACCTCGAAGAAGACCCCGCCGATATTCCCCTCCCCCAAGGCCTCAGCCTCGCCGGGTGGCCTCGCCTCGAATCCATGGATCCGGAGAAAAACCTCCAAGGTGTCGACATTGCCATTGGGTTCGATGGCAACACACAGAATTACCGCACGCTATTGAGGAAAGATGTGCCGGATTGGGTGTTTACGCCGCCTGAGATGGTGGAGGCGGGGAGTGGATTCTTTGCTAAGTCGACCAGCAGTAGCGCGAAACTGAGCACTCTTCGCGCAAGTATGGATTGGTTTTTGTCTGATCATCTCTTTAGTCACACCAGCGTTGTAGATGTCTTTGGACAACAATCTAGAAACTTGAACTCACTTCCTTATGGAAACCGTCGCACTTTGACATCTGAGTCAGGTTCGTATGAGTATATTCAAGCTGAAAGGGACTCTGAAAGCCACAAGATTTATCTCAGAAGTAGGTACTTTAGCCCTGCAATTGCAACATTCGCATCAAGCGACAATGCATATGTAGATAGCTATTCGATTGAGATTCTAGTCACACCGAGCAATCTCAATCTAATGGCTTATTGTAGAGGTAACCCTATAACTCGTCTAGATGTTGGTGGCAATAGAGGAGTCTCTTACGATGGGGCCTTTACAGGAAGTATAACTGCTGGTCTATCTTGGGGAAACTCGAGATTTGCAAAAGTTTCCGGTACAGTTACCTATGACTTTTTGACAAAGACTGAGGTCTATTCAGCAGATGTGACGGCCTCGTATGGAAAGTACAAAACAAATCTATCTGCTATCAAATGTCAAACGACTGACAGTGAAAGAAGTTGCTCATATGTCGTTGGGCAGTCAAGAGGAACGCAGGAGCGCCCTGCATTGAAGACTTCAGCAAGTGCTGGAGTCTCTTTTGCTGTGCGTAGTGATGGACAAATCCAATTTCAAGCCATAGTGAATGTTAAGATATCAGGCTTCAAAGGTAAAACGAATACGTCACATGTCTGGGAAGTACAAGTATCTGGGGTGATTAATCCCAATGAGAATACGCTTGGGAGCTTGACTATAGAAGGTCAAATCGGCACTGAGTTTTCAGCAAGCATACCTATTGGTACAACGGGATTTAACTTAGAACTTGGTGGATCCTTAAAAGGCGGCGGGAAAGTTATGTTCGATTTCACTGAAGGTGATTCAAACACCGGGACAATTCATTCAGCCCCGGCTCCTTTGAGCACTCAGCCTGAATCAGATAATCAGGACAACATCCTTGGCAAACTGGAGGACAAACTTGACCTTCATCAGTTGCATG
Source organism: bacterium (assembly GCA_030431385.1). Taxonomy (GTDB): domain Bacteria; phylum Sumerlaeota; class Sumerlaeia; order SLMS01; family SLMS01; genus JAUIJJ01. Next base: position 4,091 of record JAUIJJ010000152.1, read on the forward strand.
AAGAAGCCAAAGTCCCAGAAAGGAAGGTTGCATGAAGTACGAAACTCTGTTGGCCTGTCTCATCCTAACTACTCTGTTTAAGACCACCACAGCCATCGCCGGCATTCCCGAACCGGACAACGCCATCTTTGGCGAGGTCACACTCGACGGCGCGCCGCTGACCGAGTCCTTCGGCGGCGTGGAGATCGAGGCGCGCAAGATCAACCTCGACGATTCGCCCGGCGCGGTGCTCACCACCTACGCCCTCGGCGATCATCCGAAGGCCGGCTACTCGCGCTATGTCATCAAGGTGAAGGTCGACACCGACACCGTCACCCGCCCCGGCGCCCTCCTCCGCGGCGAGAAGTTTGCCCTCTTCATCGACGGTTATCAGGTCACGAACGCCTTCACGACAGTCGGTATCTCCAGCACCAATGCGCTCTTCCGCCGCAGCGATCTGGAACTCTCCGACCTCAAGCCGGAACAGATCGAGATCATCGCTCATCTCGCCGGGGCGCGTGAGCTGACGCCCTTCAAACGAGTCGCTGCCGATTACAACGAAGATGCCCTGATCGACACTGGAGACGTCACCGCAATCGATCTTGTCGGTCCTCCCGCGCCGTCTCGAACTGCGCCAAGCGACGCTGATAGGGACTCGAAAGACCGCGACGTTGAGGAGTGAGTGGGGCGACATCGCAATCGCAGCACGACTAGTGCTTTCAGTTTGGTTCCTGTGTCTGCCAGTTGCGAATTGGGCAGGCATGCCATTCAGTGTTACACTATCATTCGAGGACTTGGACTCAGGTGCTCCGGTCTCGACAACTTCTCTCGTTTTCGGCGTCTCAGCAACATCGACCGATGGATTCGATTCGGCGGAGGACGTACTCGCCCCGCCAGGGGCGCCGCTCTCTAGCAACGCCGTTTTCCTCTCGGGCTTAGCCAGCCCACTTGACCGATTCAGCACCGACTATCGGGCAGACGCCGCGATCGGGCAGCAGTTAATGTGGCGAATCGTTATCAACGCTGCCGATCAACGAGTCGGCCGCCTCTCTTGGGGTGGAGGCTTTCCTCCCGACCTGTCGCAACTCACAATCATCGAAAGCGACAACACCGGCACTCCCCTTGGCGGCGCTAACGAACTAAGCCTCTTCGCCGCAGGATCATTGCAAACAGGAACCGGTCCGGAGACGAGATACTATCTAATCAAGGCCACGCGTTCCGCGGGCACACCCACGCCCACTGCAACGCCCACACCGACCCCGACGGCCACTCCCTGCCCAACTCTCGGCATGGACATCGACATCGACAGCGATGGGGATGGATTCTCCGACGCTTTGGAAGAAGCATATGCAGGAGATCGGTTGAACCCAGCCATCTATCCAGATTTCGCTGATATCAACAATGACAGTACGACAAACATCCTCGATGCCCTGATCCTATCCCGAATGGTCGAACTGGGAACGATCACATTCGATTGTCAGCACGATGTGAATCAGGACGGCACGCTCGATCAATCTGACGCCCAAGATTTGTTCGAGTGGTCAATCGGACTTCGAGATTTGTTGCCCACTACGTGACCACGCAAAGCACCAATCTTCAGTTCAATTCGATTTGATTATCAGTCAATTACTCACTCTGTCCCCTCTGGACTATCGAGTCGGTCATGGAGACTCCTTGTTTCATCCCTATATCTCCACCTTTTCTAGCAAGTCCAATCTTCATTCCAGTCGATCAGCAGATCCCCCGACGTTTCTTAGCCGCAGCGATTTATTCTGGCACAAATTCTGGCACTGTCCAGAATCGAGACGGATCAACTCGGGCGCCACGAGTTGTATGCAAAAAAAGTGGCGGTGGGAGTGGGATTCGAACCCACGGTACCCGTGAAGGTACGCCGGTTTTCAAGACCGGTGCTTTCAACCGCTCAGCCATCCCACCGCGGTGTGGTGCGCTGCCGATTCGGCAGCGGCGGAGATCATCGGCGAGCCGCCTCTGCGATGTCAAAGGTCAATCGCCTCGGGCATCCATGAAATCGCGATTCCGCTTCCAGGGCGGGTGGGTGCTTCCGGAGGAGGAGGCGTTCTCGGCCCGTTGTTGCTGCGCGAAGGGCGCGCTCGATCGCGTGCGTTCGGGCCATTGAAGGGCATGCGCTGCAAAGTCCCGGTTGCGCCGGGGGAGTACCGTTCGGCTCCTTCCTGCCCATGACTACTTCTGACCTGTTCGCCCCCCAGCCCGAACCCGGCCACAGAGACTGGTACGCTTTCGAGGCTCTTCGCGCCCTCCCTCGCCTGATTTTGATGGTCGACAAGAACCCTTATAGCCCGGCTCACGGCTGCTTCGACCGGAGCTTCTGGCACTACCGGACGATGGATTTTCCCTGCGGGATGAATCAAGAGTTCGTGCTGCCGCTGGCGCTTGCCTACAAGATGGAGCTGCCGCACAATCGTTATCGGGGAATGGAGCGCCTGCGCGAGTTGGCGATTGCGGGGATCGATCACGCCTGCAAGTCTTCGTATTCGAACGGCACTACGGATGACTATTTCCCGTTCGAGCGGGCGATGGGGGCGTTGGTTTTTTCTCTGTACGCGATGACCGAGTCTTGCATCGAGCTCGACGAGAAGCGCGACGCGCACCTCGAGTTTTTCGCCAAGCGGGGCGATTGGCTGCTCGCGCATAACGAGACGGGCAAGCTCGCAAACCACCAGGCCTTCGCGGCTTTGGCGCTGTATAATGTCTACCTTCTGACCGGTGACGAAAAGTACCGCATGGGCTCGGACGACTTTCGAGACCTGACGATGAGTTGGGGGCACGAGGAGGGTTGGTTTCAGGAGTACGAGGGCGCAGACCCCGGCTACCATAGCTGCCTGATCTCGTTCTTCGGCAAGCTGTGGCAGAAGTCTCAGGACCCGGTGGTCTTTGATGCGCTGCAGAAGGCCGTTGATTTCGCGTGGTACTTCACGCACCCGGACGGCTCCTACGCCGGCGAGTACGGCAGTCGAAACACTTTCCACTTTTACCCTCACGGCTTCGAGCTGATGGCTCCTCATAACCCGCGCGCGGGGCAGATCGCCGACAGCTTTCTCCATCGAGGCGCGCCGAACCGGAAGCGCTACTACAACGACGACGACCGCATGGCGGCGCACTACGTCTACGATTGGATGCACGCCTGGAGGGACTATGCGATTGATCGCCCGGGCCCCGTTGAACTCCCATCCGTCACGGAAACCAAGTGGTTTGATGACGCGAAGATGCTGGTCGTGAAGACTCCTGGATATCACTTTGTCTGCAACGGATCAAAGGGCGGTGCGTTCAAGGCGATCTCGCGTAGCGGCGCGTTTGCCGGCGACACCGGCGTCATCGGCGAGTTGAGCGATGGCACCGTTGCTGTCTCGCACATCGTCGCCGATAACTCCATTGAGGTCGCCGATGATCAGCGCCAGATCACGATCGAGGGCCGTATGCAGCGGCGGAAGACGATCCTGCCGACGCCGCTGACCAATATCCTCTTCCGGGGGTTCATGATCACAGTCGGGAGATTCGGCGCGAACTTCGTTCGCAAGGTGCTGCAAAAAATCCTGATCGTGCAAAAGGCGCCGCTCCCCATGACCTATCGCAGAGAGCTGTGCGTGGGCGACGATGCGCTGGTGGTGCGCGATACGGTTCGGGCGGAGGGCCAGACTTTCAAGCGACTCTCCATGGGAACGGATGCCACATCGATCTACGTGGCGAACAGCAACACCTATCAAGAGAGCGTCTTGCTGCCGTGGACGCATCTCTCCGAAGAGGAACTCGCGACGCTGAACAGCGCGGGCGAGGTCACCGTCACGCGCGAATACCCCAGCGTTTGACACCCACCGGCGGGCAGTCTACCATCTCGATCAAGTTTGAAACTACAACATGAAGAGAGGCCCAAACCAGTGAGAGCAATCATCCCCGTTGCCGGAGTCGGGACGCGCATGCGCCCCCATACCCACACCCAGCCCAAGGTTCTCCTGCAAGTCGCAGGCAAGCCGATGCTCGACCATATCATCGATGATCTGGTGGATGCGGGGATTGATGGCGTGACTCTGGTTGTCGGCTACCTCGGTGATCGGATCGAAGAGCACGTCCGGAAGCATTACGGCCACCTGACACTCAATTTCGTAAAGCAGACCGAGATGCTGGGCCTCGGCCACGCGATCTCGATTTGCCGCGAACACCACATGGACGACGACCGGATTCTGATTATCCTCGGCGACACAATCGTACGCGCAAACTTCAGAGAGATGTTCGCGATCAATGATAGCGCGCTCGCAGTCATGCCCGTCGAAGACCCTCGGCGGTTCGGCACTGTTCAGGTCAATGACGGTACCGATCAAATCACAGGGCTGCTCGAGAAGGCAGAGAACCCGCCGACCAATCTGGCAATTGTCGGAGTCTATCAAATCAGCGACGCGAAGCTCATGTTTGATTCGCTCGATCACATCATCAAAAACGACATCCGCACA
>JAUIJJ010000153.1 GCA_030431385.1 bacterium
AGGAACTCTCGGCGGAGAAGCTCCCCGCAGATCGATGCCATTTGCTCGGGTGGATCGACTTTCCGGAGGTCCTCGCGCTCCATAGTTGGGCCAACGTAGGAATCAATATCGACGCGATGAATACGGAGACCCGCTTTGGCGCGCGCAACCGGCTGACGAACATGCTGGGCGGCGGGCTGCCAGTGTTGACGACCCGCGGGACAGAAATCGCGGAGTGGATCGAGCGATACAACGCGGGGATCGTTTTCGAGCCCGGCGACGCGGATTTGCTGGCGAACGCGCTGGTGCGCGCTGTTCGGGAGTCGGTTGCGCTCCATACGCGCAATGCGGAGATTCGCCGCGCGGTGCGGACTGCATTTGCCCCGGAGAATACTCTGTTGAAGTTTCTCCGATGGTTGGAGAGTCCGACGGGGGCAGCTGATAGCTCGGCGCCGCCGCAGGCCGATTCGCCGCCGGAAAAGCTTCAGCGGATGCTCCTCGCCGAGGCGGCGTCCCATCATCCGTTTTCCGGACACGAGTCAGAAGAGACTGATACGCCCAGTGGGCTTTGGAGAACTTTGCGCTCCTTTACGAAAGGTAAACACTGATGAAGAACTTCCTAGGCCTCACGGCGCTTTCGCTCACCGCGATGCTGTTCCTCACGCAGCACATCCCCGCTCAAACGGAGGTCGAGCCGGCTGCTCCCGAGACGGACGAGGACATCCCTTTTTCCAACTATGACTTCGCGTCCTATCGCGGAACGGGAGAAGTGTTGCTGCGCGCTCCGGGGATCGAGATCACCGACGGCGATCTCTTTCTCTACTCGATTCTGACAGCGCAGCTGAGTCTCCCCGACATCGTTAACTGGCGAGAGGTTGAGGATGAAAAGGCCATCGAGGCGATTCATCGCGTCCTCGAACAATACATGAAGGCAATCATGTTTGCCGAGCGTGCCGAGCCGACCGACGCGACTTCCGAGTACGAGGAAAAGGCGACGCGCGTGCTGAGCGGGCGTGCGGCGCAGATGCTTTGGGCGGACACAATCATCCGCGACGAAATTCGCATCTATCCTGAAGACATCCTCTTTTATGTTAAGGAAAACCGTGAGGAGTACTTCACGCCGGCGTCGGTTCGCATCCGGCGGCTTCGGATTCCCCTCGATGAAGGGAAGAGCCTTGATGAGCTGATGGACGCTAGGGCGCGCGCGGGAGAGCTACGCGATCAGGCGCTCAGTGGGGGTGGCCTTGCACAGGTTCTGGAGGAAAACCCTCAGCTTCTCGTGGACCCCGCCGGGCGGACTGTCGAGCTGTTCCGCGACGACGAAGATGTCGACAGCCATCTTCTTGATGCGGCGTTTTCCCTGGGCATTTCGCAGATCAGCGAGCCGATCAGGACTCCCAACGGATATGTGCTGATCGAGTTGGTCGGACGAACGGAGCCGAAGGAGCTTCCCGTTTCGGAGATTATCGCCGAGGTGAAGGAAGTGCTCGTTCGTAAGTTCACGCCGCTTCAAGTGGAGTACATGGCGGGTGAAGAAATCCGAAGGCGACGTCCCCTTCTGCGTTGGCACCTGTGGGAATTCCTGCCCGACGACGCGGATATTTTTCGCGTCGGCAAGTTCGACTTCACGAAGGGCGATTTGAAGCGGCTCTACCCGGAGTTGTTCGTCGCTCAGGAAGAGTTCCCGCAGATCCTGCTCGGCGGGATTGTGTTGGAGATGATGCTCAACGAGGTCATCATGAAGGACCTTGATGATGATGGATACCTGAGTGACCCATTCTACCAGAAGGGGCACGAAATGGCGTCGGTGCTTTATCGCGCGGGTGAGGAGATTCGCCGCCGGCGCGGTCAGGTCCAGCCGACGGAAGAGGACATCGCGACATTCCGCGAGGATAACCCGGAGAAGTTCCTCCCCGGGAAGACGAAGGTTGTGCTGAAGTTCACGATGGCGCCGCGCGACCCCGACGACATCTCGCCGGGTGAGATGTCGTCACTGCGACTGCTCATGCGCATTTACTCGAAGGACATGCTGGAGTTGGCGGAGCAACAGATTCGTGACCGCGAGTCGATGATCGGTGCCCGCGCCTACGAACAGATTTCGACGGTGATGAAGAACCTGCCGCAGCCTCCCGACGATCGCGTGAAGACCGAGTTTTACTGGCAGGGTATGTACAATCGCTGGCGGGCCAAGGACGAGTTGATCGTAGACTACGACGAGCTGGAGTTGGGCCAATTCACCGACCCGGTCCTCGAGCGCGGCGGCTTTGTTTCGGCCTACTATGTGTCCGAAGTTCTCCCCGAGCAACCGATTGAGGAAGCAACACTTCGCGCGATTGCGACCGCCGGATTCATTCAGGAACAGTCTGAGAAAGACCTGACGGACATGATCGAAAAGTGGGAAGAAGATGGAAGCTTGTACATCCATCCGATGCTCGTTGTTGATGAATCGGAAGATGAAGATGACGAGGGCGACATGGAAGTCTCAACACCCACCCGCCCCCGCGCGCGGCCTGCGTTCTCGGATTAAACTGTTGATAGCGCGGATGGCGCTTCTTTTCCTGTTGATCGTGTGTCGAGCCGGGGGAAATAAGCCTTGCGCTTGCGAGGGGTGAGGGCCGTTTCTCTCCCCCCGGATTAACTGGCAAAATTTGAGGTACTCGAATGGCATTGATTAACATTAACCGCGACCCGAGCGAGAAGGACCTGAAGTGGTTCACGCTCTTTTGGTTTCCACTCTTCGCAGTGGCGATCGGGTTTATGCTGTGGTGGAAGGGCGACGTCCAAACGCCCGCGCTGGTAGTCGGCGCCGTTGGCATTGTTTTGGGCATTGCGGGATTCGCGATTCGCCCGCTGGGTCGGATGATCTGGATCGCGATCATGACGATTACCTACCCGATTGGATGGGTGCTGAGCCATGTGATCCTTTTCGTGATGTACTACATCGTTTTGACGCCGATCGGCCTCGTGATGCGGATGCTGGGCAACGATCCGATGAGCCGAAAGATCGACCGCGACGCCAGTACCTACTGGATTGAACATCGCCCGGGCGGCAAACCCGAGCGCTATTACCGCCAATTTTGAGGTTTGAACAATGAGTGACGAGACAAAGAACGAGAACGCCGGCGCCAGTGAGTTCGAGAAAATGGCTGAGCAGGGCGAAGTTGGTATCGTCCGTGAAGTTACGGCGTTCCTGATGGACAACAAGAAGTGGTGGCTTGCACCGATCTTCGTGATGCTGCTGATTCTTGCGGGGTTGGTCATCGCCGCAGGTACGGGCGCTGCGCCGTTCATTTACACGCTGTTCTAGTCGCGAGCAGGCCTGAGAATCGAACCGTCAATGGACTCCCTCCGCCGCCCGGCGGGGGGAGTTTTTCGTTGAGACGAGTGGACTTGGGGGCGGGTTCACTGCATGCGCTTTATCTGAAGGGCGTCGCTTTTCCCTTGCTTGTGAGCCCCGATCCGGGGGAACAATCCCGCGTCTGTAGTTCTCACGTATGATTGAATAGCAAAGATAGACTCCGAAACACCTTCTCTCCTACGTATCGCTTCCCAATCCCTTCCGAGGGTTCCGTCTTCGCAACTGCGCGATGCGGCTGGTGAGCGCCTGAACCAGTTGCCTATGCGCTGAAGACAAATCTCCCGGAAGGATTCTTCCTTTTTATGAAGTTCCAAGATCTCCAAATTGCACCCCGCTGTCTCAAGGTTCTCGAGCGGCAAGGCATCACGACGCCGACTCCTATTCAGGAGCAAGCCATCCCCGTCGCACTCGAAGGACGCGACGTGGTGGCCATCGCCCAGACGGGCACGGGCAAAACCCTCGGCTTCGCGCTTCCCGCGCTGACACGCCTCGCCGACACCCCCAAGGGTAACACGGCGATGCTGATCCTTGCGCCGACTCGCGAGCTTGCTCAACAGGGCCACGACGTGATCGCGCCGCTGGCGCATTCGCTGCGCCTGACGACGACATGTGTCTACGGCGGCGTTGGCATGTATCCGCAGGCACAGGCTCTTCGCCGTGGCGCGACCATTGTTGTCGCCACACCTGGCCGACTGCTCGATCATATCCAGCGCGGCAACACACGCTTCCGCAATATTTCCGTCCTCGTCCTTGACGAAGCAGATCGCATGCTCGACATGGGCTTCCTGCCGGACATTCGGCGTATCATCGGCGAGCTTCCGACAGATCGCCAGACTATGATGTTCTCCGCAACGTTCCCGAAGGAGATTGCCAAGCTGACAACGTCGATGCAGCGCGACCCGGTCCGCATTGAAACTGGCCCGGTGGCTCGCCCCGCCGACGCCGTTCGCCAGAGCCTCTACGCCGTGGCGACTGACAAGAAGGTCGACCTGCTCACCAATATCCTGAAGAAGGAAGAGGTCAGCTCGACGGTTGTTTTCGTTCGGACAAAGCGCTCGACAGATCGCCTTGCGAAGACGCTTTCGAAGCTCGGGTTCAAGGCCGAGGCCATCCACGGCGATCACCCGCAGAACCGCCGCCGGCGCGCCATCGAAGGCTTCCGTCGTGGCCGTCACCAGATCCTCGTCGCTACCGACGTCGCGGCCCGTGGCCTCGACGTACCGGGGATCTCTCACGTCATCAACTACGACGTGCCGGGTTCCTCCGACGACTACATTCACCGCATCGGGCGTACAGCCCGCGCGAGTGCCGAGGGTGACGCGATCACCTTCGTCAGCCCCCACGAGGGCAAAGAACTGAGCATCATCGAGCGCGCCCTGGGCCGTAAGATTGATCGCGTGGAATGGGAAGGCCAGGTGGCAATTTCCAACAATGGTGGCCCGAACAGGCGGCGCCGTCCGGGTGCGCCAGGAGGAAACCGCAACTGGCGCCGTAACGACCGGAGCCCGCGCCCCAAGGCTACGAAGGCGCGTCGCTACTAAAACTCGACCGCAGGGCTTGACAGGGCCTCACTGAGGCCCCTACGCTCTTGGTTTGCACTCCCGAGGAGGAATCGTCCTTTGGCAAAAAAGCATGATCCGAAAGACCCGAATGCTGAGCGCTATCTGGTAGTCAACGTTGTGTCGCGCCGTGCGCGTGATCTCAACCGTCGGCGAACACTTTCGCTCTACGATGATGATGCTCCAGATCCGCTGGACGTCGCACTCAATGAGTACGACAACGGCCTGCTCAACTATGAGTTTCGCAACCACCTGATTGGCACGGGCGAAGACTACCGCTCGCGCTAATCTCAGGTCGCAAACCAGACTTATCGCAGCCGCCTTCTTTCCCGAGGGCGGCTGCATTGGTTTGGAGCACCTTCTCCCCCCGACGTCCTCATGGCACCTGAACAGCACATAGGCTCTGAGCTCGACCTGCCCCCGGGGTTGCGGGTGGCGCTGGTTCACGACTGGCTCAATGGTATGCGAGGCGGCGAGCGTGTGCTCGAGCATTTCTGCCACCTGTTCCCAAAAGCTGACCTCTTTACCCTTCTTTACGATCCCGCCCGAATGAGCCCGACGATTCGGGCGATGAACGTCATTGAATCCAGCTTCGCGAAACTCCCCGGTGCGCGGAAGAACTATCGTTACTATCTCGCGCTGATGCCGCACTTTGTCGGTAGATTTCCGACGGCCGGCTATGACCTTGTGATTTCGACGAGCCACTGCGTGGCCAAGGGCGCTCCCCCGCCGGAGCGTGGAGTTCACCTCTCCTACGTCTTCTCGCCGATGCGCTATGTTTGGGATCACTTCGAGGATTACCTGAGCGGAACCTGGTGGAAAGACGCTGGGCTGCGGTTCGTGCGTGGCCCGATGCAGCGATGGGACGTGCGCTCTTGCGACGGCGTGAATTCCTTCGCGGCGGACAGCGCGCACATTGCCTCGAAAATCCGCCGCTTTTGGGATCGGCAGGCGCGGCCAATTCTCCCGCCAGTTGATTTGGAAACATTCACGCCTTCGAAGCGGAAGCCCGGTGGACATTTTCTGGTCGTGTCGGCGTTGGTTCCCTACAAGAAAATCGATCGCGCGATTGAGGCCGCCGGAATCGCCGGGGTACCGCTGATTGTTGTAGGCGACGGGCCCGAGCGCGAACGCCTCGAAGCGAGTGCGCCTTCCAACGTCGAGTTTGTTGGCAGGGTTCCCGACGACCACGACCTCGCAGAGTATTACCGCGACGCGCGCGCCCTACTCTACCCTGGCATTGAGGACTTTGGAATCACGGCGCTGGAAGCTCAGGCCTGCGGCAGACCGGTTCTCGGGCTCCGAGGCGGAGGGCTGATGGAGACTGTTGAGGAAGGCGTGACTGGCGAGTTCTTCGATGAGCCCAGCGCGGAATCGCTGGCATCTGTGCTCGCCAATCACAGCGACGACGCCTATGATTCAGCGGCAATCCGATCCCACGCGGAGTTCTTCTCCGAAGCTCACTTCCGGGCGGAGTTAGTGGACTGGATCAATGAGGAAACGAAACTGGCGTTTGCCGGTCGCGGGTCATGATGGGTTTCTAACGCAAGATTACCGACGGCCGTAATACACGGGCCACTCGCCATTGCCGAGCATGGCGTTTTTGCCGACTTCTGGAATCGTCCCAATACCGAGCACTCCGATGCCAGTCCAGATATTGAGTTCGAGGACGTTGTCATAGGCTTTGCCGCTGGCGCCTCTCAGGAACGAAATCCCGCTCACGCGGTTCCCCTTGCAATGATTGTTGATGAGAGTCGGGTCGGTCCCCTTATCGGTGACTGAGATTCCAGCGTGGAGATTGTCGGAGCACTCGTTGCCTTTAGCGAATCCAGTCGCGCCGTTGGAGAACTCGATACCGTTGAACTTGTTGTTGGCGCAGCGGTTGGCGGCGAGGGTGACGCTTGTGCGCTCGCCAACGACGGCGATACCCGCGACGCCGTTGTTCTCGCAGACGTTCAACATGGCGACAGTGCTGCCGCCGTCCATTTCATTGTCATGACAGTAGTTGTCGCGAAGGGTGGGGAACGTACCCGGCTCGCTGATGAAGACTCCGGATTCCTTGTTCCCGTGGATGTTGTTCCCTCGTGCCATGCCCGAGGAGCGGAGCTGAAAGTAGATGCCGTGGCTGTTGTTTCGCAGGATCTCATTATCGACAATGAGCGGTGCCGTGACGGAGGCACTAACCAAAATGCCGCTGCCGCCGTTCTGCCGAATCTCGTTCGCTTCTGAGATTCCGCCCGCGCCTTCATCGAAGACAATTCCGTGGATGCCGTTTTCGATCACGGTGTTTTCGTGAATGCGGGGGACGGTTTTGATCCCGCTGCCGGAGTTCTTGGCGATCATCGAGCGGGTGGTTTCACCGCCGGACTCGCTTTTGAAGATCACGCCGTCGCCGGTGGAGTTAATCACGGTGCAGTCCACGATGGTCGGTTTGGCCGCTGCTCCAGCTACTTCGATCCCGGTGCGCAGTCCGTCGAAGCTACAGTTCCTCACTTCGATCGTAGAGTCCTCGATCAGCAGCCCGATGACGTCGTGACCATCGCCGACGAGGTTTAGGTTTTCGACAAAGCCCGTGCTCAGCCCGCTGGCGGTCATCACCGGGACGCCGCCATCGGGAGCGATCACGCGGCATGCGCCTTTGTCTTGGCCGATCACGCGGACGCCTTCTTTCAGGACAATACGCTCGCGATACTCGCCGGGCTTCACGCGGATGGTGTCGATGCTGCTGGCCGAGGCGATTGCCTTGTTGATGCTGATAAACTCTTCCGAGCCATCAGCAGCCACCATCAGGGTCTGCGGAGTTGAGTTTCCCGGCTCGGCGTACCACTGGGAGACTTCCGGGATGTCGACCTCGGCGGGGGCTGGTGTGGCTGCTGGCGAGCTGGTCTCCTGACGGGCATCGCTGGGAGTGACATTCGATGCGACGGAGTTCATCGTCGTCTGGAGGGGACTGAGTGCCGCGCGGACCCGGTCGCTGTTGGCGATCAGGATCACCGCAATGATGATGACCGCTGCGATGCCCGATCCGATCAGCGCGGCCTGTATTATCTTCTTCTTCCGGTGGAGGCTGATGACTTCCTGAAACTCGTCCTCAAATCGTTCGCTGGATTTCTGGACTTCGATTTTCTTGCGAGTCTCGCGAGCTTTAACTTCTTGGCGCGTTTGACGAAGTTCCTCGTCGAAGACTCTCCGACGGCGGGCGCTGAGGAGCGTCCATTTGGCCTGAAGGATTTCCTGGCAGACCTCGACGGAGCCCCCGTGGTCGGGATGGTTCTGTTTGAGTGATGCCTTTACGGCGAGGCGAATAGTCTCCTCATCGGAGTCTTCGGGGACTCCAATCAGCTCGTAGTAGTTCTTCTTTTCTGCCATTGTATTCCCCTCGTTCGGGTCGTGCCGAGGCGGCGTTGGATGTCCCTGTAGCCATATCTATTCAAGATCAGTGCCCACTGCGCGGAGACAAGCACTTGAAGAAAGTGTGGGGCGGGGGGGGGTGCTCCATCAAGCAATTCTACGCATGGGGGGAAAAGTCGCTCTCTCGCTTTTTCTTCTCCATTCCCATGTTGACAGTCTTGGCGGCCCAACGGTTGAAGGTCTGTGAACTGTCGCCTCACCGGAAGTGGAGCCAAACGTGTCATCTGC
>JAUIJJ010000154.1 GCA_030431385.1 bacterium
GGCTGTTATAGCGAGCGCCGTCTGTGATTGCAACAAGCCCGGGGCCGCGGAAAAGCTGTCCACGAGCATTCACTCCAATCGGGTTTCCAGAGGTATTGAGCGACGCATTCGTCCAGCTTTCGATGACGACCTGTTGGGGTGCGGTGATCTCGAAGTTGTCTGAGTAAGCCGATCCCAATGACGAGGCAGCGGCCAATCGCGCAGGGCCGACAGCGTCGATCTGCAGGTCCGCCCATGACACGACGCCGGAGGCCATCGCCTTCACAAGCCCCGATCCCGCCGTGAGGTTTCCTGAAGCACAATCGGTCGAGAGCGTGACGTTGATGGAGAGTGAAAGGTCGCGGTTGCCGTTGATGTCGGTCCCGGAAACTTCCGCCGCGAAGTCTGTGTTTACCAGAGCATTCATCGGCTGAGTTGTGAACCGAATCTCTGTCCCCACAACTTCGATCAAGTTTGACGCGCCCGAGGAAGTCACATCGGGGACAGCCCCGAACGACGAGCTACCCCCACCAGTGGTCGTGAAGCTGCTGCCGCTGACGCTGAAATGCAGGCGCTGACCATCGATTGAATCGGCAGCCCCGATGTCTTCTCTCAGCCAAACTTTGAGCGTGTAGTTCTTCGACGCGTTGTCCGCGACGCGGCCAATCTGCCCCACTCCACTCGGAAGTCCTGCGAAGGTGATCGAGCTGTGGCCGATACCGGTCGCGGTGACCGTGTTAGACCCGTCGCTTAGTTCTGCCCCGGCGATCGTCGTGCTCCAGTCGGCCACAGTGTCAGACGGCCCAGCGGCGACCACGACTTCGCTAATCAAAGTCGGAAGCGCATCCGCTCCCGCATTCAGTTGGTCGTCGTTGACGTTGAAATCGAAGTTAATGTCCGCGTCCCAGCTTTCGGTCTGCAGGGCGCTGATCGTCGAAGGCTCGCCGCCCGGCCCAGCGGTCACGCCACTGTCTCCGTTCAACTGCGTGTAGTTGTACACGACGAGCGCGTAGTCCTGATCCGTCGCGTCTCCATTTCCGGGGACGCCATCGCCACCAACAGAAACCGACTCTACCGAAATAGATATCGGGCCAGATAGCCCCGCCGGTAGGAACACAGATTCAACATTGTTGCGAACGTCGTAGGTTCCACCCGTGGATGAGACACCTGCGTTAAACACATTGCCTCGATAAGTGTTTCCGCCGACCGAAACCGTGAGGTTCAGGTTGTTAACGTAAGCATTACCCGATGTAGGCCCGACAGCATCTGTCCACGCCAAAACGACTCGAAGTGGTTCTCCGGAGTTGTCGATGAAGCCATTGTAATCCTGACTCTGCCCCGGGCCGGAGAAGGTGTGCGTTTGGTTGACGAAGAACCGTTCGGCGGCAGTGTTAAATCCGAGACCCATGTCGGCCATGCCATAGCCTTGGTTGTTCCCCGGCAGATTCTCGTTCGCCCCTACTCCGGTCATGTGCTGTCCGCTATGTAGTACGTAAGCCTTAACAAGCGCGGGGGAGGGACCTCCGACGGCGCGGTAGGCTGGGAAACCGTACTCGCGAGTCAAAAACTCGCCGATCAGTGAGGTGTAGCCTGCGATCGCGGGGGTCGAGTGGCTCGTGCCCGATGACCACGTATAGTCGGAAGCTGGGCTCAGGCCCGTCGGGACGACAGCGTCAGTTCCGGTGCCGCCAAAGTTATTCGTCCCGGCTCCGCATACGCCCGAGCCGTCGAAGAACGAATCGACGGGGTGGGGGGCGGAGCCATACACGAACGTCCCTGGCGCGACAATGTCGGGTTTGATGCGACCATCATCGCAAGGCCCGCGACTGGAAAAGGTCGCCATATCCATGGCGCTGTTTCCATCCGTTGCAGTATCACCACATCCGCTTCCATATGAAGCAGCATCCGTGGGGTTATAGTTTTCTGTCGCGCCGACACAGATCAGGTTTTTTGCGGTCGACGGAGGCGATACAGTCGTCGCGCCTGAGCCATCATTTCCCGCTGCGAAAACGAAAAGCAGCTCCTGATTTCCCGCGACGTTCGACTTCGCATCTCGAGTCAAGCTATCGTATAACTGCGAGCTCGAGTTATAGTTACCGAATACCAAAGGAGAACTTTGCCCCCATGAGTTGGTACTCACTTGAGCGCCTCGATCATAGTAGTCTCGTACCATGTTCGTTTCGCTCGAACCCGCATTGAATCCGGGGCTGAACACGCGCGTGGAGGCGATGCGCCCATAGGGGCTGATACCTAACCCGTAGTTGTAACCCGGGCCATCCTCTTCTCTTCCCGAGACGCCCGCATTGTAACCGCCAACGATAGAAGTATTGATGTGGCCATGGCCGTTGGGTCCGCCAGCTCCCGCGCCATCCGTCGCGCCGGCACCGGGAGGCAGCACCGCAAAAGTCACGCGGCTCGGGTTACCACTGTTATTCAATTCTCTAAACTCGTCGACGACAGGATTCGCGGCGTTCCCCTGATCCCAACCATCATCCACGACGCAAATCACTGGATAGTTTGCAGGATTCGTCGAAAAACCATTCGTGCTGAGCCATGCCAGGTAGCCCGGTCCCGTGGGCTGCGTGCGGCCGACGTTCATATTGCCGGCAACGATCTGCCCCTGTCGCTCACCGTGCTTCGTGGGAACGACATACTGTTCCACCGTGACGACAGAATCCAGTGCCGCGAGCGTCGGCAGTTCGGACGCGGGCACCGTCACCCGAACATTGACATAGCGCCCGTCGAGAACATCGACCGGGTCGTTGATGATGCGTGTTGAAGCCACGAGAACCGCTTCCAAATCTTCATTCACCGTTCGCCCACTCGGGAGCGTCGGATGGTTGTAAAGCTGCACGGTGACGTCGACCAATTGGTCCGTGCCCAACATGGCATCCAGCTCACTGGAAAGCGCGTACTCGGGCAGGTAGTCCGCGACGTATCGGAGCGCACCGTTCGATGCAGCTGACCGGAGAGCTTCCAGATTCTCGGAAGTTTCCTTTTCCGGTGACCACACGATGTATGCGTTTTCAGGAACGTAATGAACGATGCTCGCGCCGGAAAGTTCCAACTCGGCGATCTCGTCATCTGTGGGGGGAGCGGGGAACTGCACCAGCTTGAGGCGACGCTCGCTGGTCGCTCGCGGGAGCAGCCCCAATGTCGCCATCGCAGGTTTGCGTGTATCAACCCCACCGCGGTTCATGTGGATGAAGTTAAAGTCATCCCGTACCACAAACCCGTCGACATCCTGCAAGCTTGTCGCCGTCTCGGGACTTACCTTCCACACTTCATAGTTTCCGCGGTCCGCTACCAGCGCGGCGGATCTTGACCTGATGGTCGTGAGAGCCGTTGCCGTTTTCTTTTCGACGATGACGAAGGTCTCGTTCTCCGCGCCTTTCGGCTGTGCGAAAACGGCGGGTCCTGCCAGCAGCAGCGACACCAAGAATGGAAGCGCTCTTCCTCGGCGGTTTTTCATGTTCCTGTGTACTCCATTTGGGGGGTCTCGGGGTTGGGCCTAATCAATCAGACCCTTCTCGCAATCAATGGGATCATTGATGACAAAATCGGTGTACGGCTACGTTCCCTTGAGGGAATGAGGTCCGTTTAGTCTGGGGCATCGACGCGGCCCAATCAACTGTTTTTACCCTGAGAATGCCGTGGAAGTGGCCCTTCTTGCATTAAAACTTGTTAATGAAAACCTGTAAAAACGAAGCGGTGCCAGTATTGCATGTTTGCGCAACCGGCACCGCTTTCACTTTATTCAGCGAGTTGAAGTCGCTAGAAGATGCTCCATTCATCACCCATCCCGGAGCTAACGTCGGCGATGTGTCCGTGGACGTTCAGCGTCCAGCTATTCAACGTGCCAAGATCCGCTGGGCCACCATCCGAGACCTTGAGCGTCCAATCACCGTCAGGGTCCTCGCCCCAACTGGCGACGGTCATCATCCGCCAATTGGAGTAATTCGAGGCGGGGTCGCCGTGCGGCTCCGTCAGGCGCGATTCTGTGCCGTCCGGCGAGACGAGGGTGAACTTCAGATCACCACGCCACGGGTGCGTCGCGTTGACAGTCACATAGACGTGCTCAGTGTAGAAATCGTCGGGGGCGTCGATGTTGATTACGTCTTGGACGCCGGTGGGATTGTTGTCAGGAATCGCGATGCCAGGCGACGAAGATGCAGTCAACGCGGCGGCATCGTCGGGAACATTTGTCCAGGTCTGAGAAGCGACCACCGCTGCCGTTCCATCAATCCGCCCGAATCCGTAAGCGTGATTGAATTCAAGGCCGGCGCCATTCGTCTCCCAGTCCGAGTGCCCGGGGTTATTCTTCTCGGCCGTTGTGACGAGAATGTGCTGCACGTCGCGCCAAGTCAGTGTCGGGTTCGCTTCAAGCATCAGCGCAATAAGACCTGCAGCCAGCGGGCAAGCCGATGACGTTCCGCCGAAACTGTTCGTGTAGTTGTTGTTGCCGGCGATTCCATTGTATCCCGCTGAACCAGTGACGTCGGTCGTGACGACTCCAACACCGTCATTCGACGAAGTGTTGATCAGCATCGCGGCGCCTTCTTCGCTGTAGTAGGAGAAGGTTCCGTCCTCTCCCGTTGCGCCAACAGCAATCGTGTAGCGGCTGTTCGCATAGCCGTCGTAGTTCACATTGTCATTGGACTGGCGGCCGTTTCCTGCGGCCCACGCGTAGATCGTCCCGAGCCCACCGCGTCCGTTGGTGACTCCGTTGAGGAGCGCCGCTTCCGTCAGCGGCCCTGGCTTTTCCAGCCGACCAGCGTCGTCAAATGGTCCCCATGAGTTCGAGCTGATATCGACTCGATCCGCCGCACTCGCAGGAGTCGCTTGGTGATTCATCGCGTCAGCTTCCTCGCCGTCAGAAACGAAACACGCAATCAACCTGACACCAACAAGCGCGGCCTCCGGCGCGGCGCCGGTGACTCCGATTCCGTTGCCGCCTACTGCGGCAGACACGCCTGCGCAGGCAGTGCCGTGGATGTCACCGCTTTGAGGCGACGGATCTGTGTCGTTCCCACAGATATCGATATCAATGTCGGTGCGCGAATTCGCCGCGAGGTCCTCGTGGGTGTGCTGAAGCCCGTCATCGACGATCGCGATCGTGACGCCGTCGCCGGTGATCTCCGGAGACAACGTCCAAGCCCCGACCACGTTTACGTCTTCGCCGGAAACACCGCCACCTCCGGAATTGCTACCCGTGTTGCGGAGATGCCATTGGTCCGAATAGATCGGGTCGTTCGGCGTAAAGCGCGGCGTCTGCCACTTCTCCATCAGAGGCGTCGCCCACTCAACACCGCGCTCGTTTTCCTTGAGCGCATTGGCAACGTCGAAACTCTCGACAAGCCCCTTCCCATTCACCTCAACGATCCAGGTGTTCGGGCTGTAATCAATCTCTTTAACAACTGAGAATCCATAGCGGTTGGCGAGAGCATCAAAGTCCTCACCATCGGCGACCTTGATCGAAAACCGAGTCGTGCCGGTGATCTGAGTCTTGTCGGCGCGGGCTGTCTGGGCGGTTGAATAGAAGACCGGCCGAGCCGCCCGGCCAGGCGACATCGCCTCAAGGGTCTCTGCGAGGTCGCTCAGTTCGCGCTGATTCGTCGGCCTCTCCAGACGAACATAGACGCCGCCCTCTTCGCAGCAGCTATCGATGACCATGGCGTCAACGCTCAGGTTTTTGAGGTGGTCTTGGGTCTCCGCGACAACCGCAGCGCGGCTGGCTCCCGCTTCCTCCAGATACAACTCGTCCAATGCGAGATGAAGCGTTACCTTGCTATCGCCGTTGTAGTAGTACACCTCCGTGGAGGGAAAGGATGGCGCGGCCGCAGCCGAGTACCCCGGCTGCCGGGCCTCGGCGTGATTGACCGAAAGCAGGCTCAGCGCAGTAAGCCCTGCGCAAGTGATCGCGAAACAGATTCGATGTTGGATACTTTTCAATGTGGGGTTCCCTTGAAAGAGTTTGGAGTTCATTCGATGGGGCTGAAGCCGCCCGCCGACGGGCCCGGGCTTCAGACACGCGCCAATAGAGGATGGCACATTTCGGGCCGTTGGCAACGCGTTTTGGACCGAGAGAGGAGCCTCGACGTGGATTCGGGGCCGGTTAGTGCCTGCCGATGTTGAAGATGACGATACAATACAGGCCGTATAACATAAGCAAAATCAGACCTTCACTGCGCCCAACCTTCTTTCTCCAGCTCAGAAGCGGGATACAAAGTGCCTGCAGGAGGACAACTGCCGGAAAATCGATAAGGATGCTCTCCCGACCCATCGGAATCGGAAAGACCAGCGATGTGATCCCGAGGATCGCCAGGAGGTTGAAGATGTTGCTTCCGATGAGGTTTCCGAGGGCCATCGCCCCCTGATTCTTGAGCGCCGCCGCGACGCACGTCGCCAACTCGGGCAGCGATGTCCCCGCCGCGATGACGGTCAGCGCGATGACTCTCTCCGACACACCAAGCAGCCGCGCGCCGAGCGTCGCGCCCTCGACCAGATATTTCGCCCCGACCGTCACACCGATCAACCCGCAGATCGTGAGGAGCACCAGTCGCTTCGTCCCAAGTTTCGCCGAATCGGGTACCTCGGTCAGTTCCGCTTCCATCTCGGGAAACTCGTGACGCTTTCCTCTGATGAACGAATTCCAAGTAAATGCCACAAGGCACGTCGTCAGAATCAACCCGTCGAACCAGCTCAGCCCTCCCCCAATAATCGCCAGCAACCAGACCAGCGGTCCGATGATCACCATAAGGGTGACTTCGAATTTGATAAACTTACGAGCGCAGGGAATTGGCCGTATCAGCGCCGTAATGCCCAGTACCAACCCGATGTTGATCATGTTGCTTCCGAGCGCGTTGCCGGCCGCGATCACCGGGCCGCCCATGAGCGATGCCGCTAACTCCGGCAGCGACGTTCCGAAAGCAACCACAGTCAGGCCGACTATGAGCGGCTGGATTCCCCATTGGTGGGCGAGCCCCGATGCGCCATCGGTCAGCCAATCCGCGCCGTTCCCCAACAGCCACGAACCAGCGGCGATCAGGAGGATGATGAGAACAACTGTGAAGACTTCCATGGGGAACTCCGGGGGACGGTGGCTCGCGGACAGGGCGCAACTTCGATGCCGCGCCATAGCGGCGCAACTGTATCCGGTTTAACTCGAGCCCTCGGCCTGTTCGCTGTGCCTCTCGTGCGTCCGTAAAAACTCATCCACGAGCGCCGCCCCGAGCACAATCCAGAGCGGGTCAACGAGAGCGAGCCGGTAGCGGACGTCTGGCTGGCTAATCGCGTGGGGGAGCGTGACCGGAATTGCAATCGCCAGCACCAGATAGGCGAGACGCCTCTCCGGGCCGGCCGCGCGGATGTGTCTGAAGAGCCAAATCCAGCCCAAGAGGAGCACCGGCCCCATCGTTACGAGTGCCACAATTCTCGCGGGAAGCGAGTTGCGTATCAGCGGGCTCCAGAAGTGGAGCGCCTTGCGAAAAGTCAGCGCAGCAAACCAGCCGGGTTTCTCGCCGATGAACTGCCTCGCATCGGCGGCCCACTCCTCACCAACGGCCAGCTCTTCGGAAACTCCGCGATAGCTGCGCAACTGTGTGAGAGCGAGAAAGTCATCAGGCGCCGCCATCAATTCCGACTCATCATTCCACCGCGCCGTGTACCACGAGTGCTTGGTGACTCCCTGCGAAAATGTAATCGGGAAATTCGAGGAGACCGGAATGAATCGGCCGCTCACGGTTGCGTTCCGCAGTGTCCACGCGCCCAAGACGATCCCCGCCGCGCCGCCAAAAATGAGAACGTCTCGGAGCGCTCGCTTCCGCCCGCTGGCGTTCCACCGGACCGCCACGAGCCACGCGACCACAAATGGTCCAGCCGCGAAGAGCGTCGACTTGTTGAGCCCTGCTACAGAAAAGAGCACACCCGCCGCGATGAGCCATCTGCTGCAACCACGCTTCGTCGCCATCACCAAACAGAGAAGAAACCCCGTTTGGAGGAATCGGTGGAGCACTTCCGTCAACATCTGGGAGGATTGGAAGACAAAGGCGGGATAGATTGCGGCGACGGCTCCGGCGAGAAGCGCGGCCCGTTTCGGCAGTCCCGCCGCCAGAACCATCAACGCCAACATCACCGTATGCCCCGCGCCGAGCAGCGCCTGAATGAGGTGGGAGGCCGGAAAGCCGTCGGCTCGCCGGTGGGGGACACGAAGCCCTGACCGCTCAGGAGCTTCCGCGCCAAATGATCGTAGTCGCTCGCATCAGCCAGCGTCGTCAGGACGGCGTCGGCTTCCGGCGGGCGGAAAAGTACAAGAATGATGCGCGGGAGCGCGGCGGCGATTGCGAGCAACGTCAGCCAAAACGCCAGCGGCCGCCGGTCAAGTCGGTCCATTAACCCACTTGCTTGCGAAGTTCGCTGATGGGGGTCCAGCCGTTCTGGTCGACTCTGCCAACGTGCCTCGCGAAGGGCGAGTTCTTGG
>JAUIJJ010000155.1 GCA_030431385.1 bacterium
CCCAAACAGGAAACAATTGATCCAATACGCGATGGATTCCGCACGTTCGACAGAAAGTCTCGAAAGTGGAATCATTGCATATGCGAAAGCCTGTGGATAGAGGTAGGCCTTCTCCGCGTTCCAATCACCAAGGTAGGGCGACAAACCCTGATCTACCGCCTGTCCCGCCTGTAGGTAGATTCGAAAATCAATGCGAGGTCTGGTGTCCGAAAGGACTCTCCCTAGATTGAGCATAGCGAGTAGAGAGAACGCGAGAAACAGGAACCAGGGCAGGAACTTGACCAGCCTTGATTCTGCGCTAGTATTGTTTGAATCCTCCACGGTCATGCGCTGGCCTGATTCCCCTCATGATCGATCGCTTCATCGATAAGTTGAGTGAGGAGCTTGGAGTCGTACTGCCTCCGAACAGGAACTCGAATGAGCGGCAGGCCCGCAGCATCAAGCGCTTTGTTCTTAAAATCGTCGCTGAGAATAGTGCGCTGAACTCGGCGATGGGTGCTGTCATCCAATTCAATCGCCACCAACGGAAGGCCCACGGCATCTGTAACCAGAAAGTCGACGTGCTTTTGCGAGACTCGATTAAAACTCGACCTCCACTCACTACCCTTGGCGACGACCTTCAGGAAATCCGCTAGACGAACCTTGCACTGCAGAACGGCGTAGTCAGGTAAACACTCCAAGAGTGCCGTTCGGAACTTACACTCGGCCGATGTCAAAATCGGCTGAAGCTCGTAAGGGTAAGCGATCTTCTTAGACCGGGAAAGTGCCAGCAGCTTCAAGAGAATCGCGAATACAACGATCAAAGCGAGAAGGCGAAGCATGCTCGAATCAAACATCGGTGCGCCTCTTTCGGCAAATCACCGTCGTGAATAGTCCAGCCCAAACAGCTACGCCAATCATTGTCGCGTACAGACCTAACAAATAGGAGAACGGCCGAAACTGGATGTTCCACTTGTGGCCAGATGCATCAGCTGATTTGGGAAATGCAGTTTCCACACCCAGCTTTGCGTGGACTGCGTTGATAAACTCGACTTTCTGTTCAGACTCTGAATGAACCCATCCCGGGTACCAACCCATGGCGAGCAACAGCGGCCTCGGTCCGGCAGACGGATGAACGTCGACAATAGTGATCGAGTTCAGTGAATCGACGACGGTGCTAACTCCCGTCTCCTCTGGGGAACGAGGTATTGCGCCCAACTCGACGGGTTCACGTCGAAACTCTGGTAGCGGTTCACCGCCACGCCAAAACGGACCGTCCAGCCGTTGCAAGTCGACACCGGCAACGTCCGACTCGGCCAGCGCAGCGCCCCTGACAAATGGAACTCGGTAGATTTGCCGTTCTGCCAAAGATTTCATGTCATCCAATTCAAGCATTTCAGCATCGATTGGTAGATATGGATCAATATATACATTGGAGATTCCCAGTAGCTTGAGCGTTGTGGGGTCTGGTGTATACTGCCTGAGGTTCCTGTTAAAGTCATAGATAAAATCTTTGAATCGAGCAGTTGGGACCAATCCCTCTTCGTATCCATCGACGAGCGGAATCCAGATGGTCGCATTGCTGTGTGGCTTCAGACGTTGAAATCTCGTCAACAACGGGTTTCCACGACTAAAGGTGTCCTCCAGATGACGCTCGGAGATAAGCAAGTCATCGTCACCAACTGCGAGCCTGAAGTGCCGGTTATCAAGAGTCTTGGTTTCGCCGATTTCGGCTCTATCCAATCGCATTTGCGTCACCATCGGATCCGCATCGGCGAGATGGTGAAACTTCTCTTTACGACTGGGAGTGTATAGTGCCGCCAGAACTATGATGCCGAGAACTGAGTAAAGCCCGACGCGCTGCTTGTCGGACTTTGCGTATCTTCCGATCGATTCGACCCCGAAGGCCGCCAACGTGAGAAGGCAGAAGTTTGCAACGATTACCGTTCGAGCAGGCACGCGGAAGCCCTCTGCAGGAGGTATAACTCTCAGGTAGATTTCATGAAGGGACCAACCCGGTTGAGGGAATTCCGTGAAATCGAGGGAGAGGATTCGGCTGATATCCGTGTTCCCTCCCATCGCCAGAGCAACGCAAACAACTGCAGCCGCGATGAGAAAAGAAATCAGCCACTTTCGCCTGCGGAAAGAGACACCTGCTCCAACGCAAGCGAGCAGAAGGGTAGGGAGACCGATGAAGAGTCCGTATTCGTTGTAGGCGCGCCGATCCTTGATTCCAGCCTGCTGGTCTACCCAGTACCCATCCCGGAAACTCCCAAACAAGTGGGGTGCAAGATACAGCCCCATGACATCTGGAGGCATGCTATAGCTGAGCGCGTAGAGTGGGTCCTTGAATTGCCGCCGCGAATGTGAACTGAGCTCGAGAGTTTGGAAAAGTTGTACGGAAACAAGTAGTCCGATCAACAACCAAGCGGCCATTATCGGACAAATCAAACTTCGAAGCGGTTTTGGAACTGATTTCACAGCTAAAGTGCTCTTAACACAATAACCGACGGCAATCGCTGTCGAAAAGAGATGGCTGTAAAAGGCCTCCTGTGGATGCCCGGCGAGGAACTGTAGCGCGCCGATTCCACCGAACGCCAATACAAAAGTTCGCCAATCGATGCGCATGTTCGCGAGCAAAACAACGCACGCCGCCATCCATGGCATGTATGCAATCGTGGCGATTTGGTTGATGTGCTCCTGATGCCCCCAAAACCATTGAATGCAAGGAAACGCTGCGCCTATTGCAATCGCGACGAAAGCATCCCTCTTGAGTGCAACCCTCAGCCAAAACCAAGCTCCGGTACCAGCGAGTATCAGGTGAAACAGGTTGTCGACATTCAAACCAACGTGTGCAGGAAACAACCCGTAGATAATCCAGGCGGGCGGATAGAAGATACCGTGTTGAAGAGATGCGGCGAGGGGCGAACCCATGAACGACCATGGATTCCAAAGCGGAATAACGCCTTGTTGGTAAATGGATTCAAAGGCGATGACCTTGATCGGCCAAAACAGGTTTGCGGCGTCACCACCGCTTAGCATGTGCCCGAAGTTCCACAGCGGGTGGTAGAACAGTGAAACTAGTATCGCACAGGCCAGCGCCTCGAGAATCCCCCTGCGACAACTCATTACTCAATAGCCTCTAGCAGGAGGCCCTTCAAACAATTGGACTCGGGCATTCCGAGGAATATTGGATAGTCTGGAGGTTGTGCAGTAAATGGAAGAAGCCGGAGTTGCTTGCCTGCGTCTCTTGAAGCCTTCAGAATACAATCCTGAAAATCCGACAAAGAAACGCCAGCGCTCCGGGTAAATGTTAGCAACCTGCCGCCGGGTGCAAGGGTGCCTATGCACCAGCGGTTCATCTCGCGATAGTGTCTCAGTGCGGTCTTGAGTTGCTTGGCAGACCGCGCCTGCACGGGCGGATCGCATACGATTAAGTCGAACTCGTCGGGGGCGGACTTCGCGTACTGTACGGCGTCTGTCACCTTAGTTTTGATGCCTTCCATCCCATTGAGTTGTGCACTTGCCTGAAGATCATTGAGGGATGATTGAGACGAATCAACAGCGACGACGGACGTGGCTCCGCCCTTCATCGCGTTCAAGGCAAACCCGCCGGAACCGCAGTACAAATCGAGCACGCGTTTTCCTCGAGCCAGACCTCCGACCAGCCTCCAGTTGAATCTTTGCTCCAAGGAAGGTGTGGAGACATCCGACGAGCCGATCTTCACCGGGACTTTCAGTCCATTCACTGAGATCGTGTGCTGATCCGGAAGGTCGCCGTGTACGACATTAAAGATTGGTTGAAGGCCTTCTTTGATGCGCTCAGGGGACACACTCGCCTCGACGATGACGTCCGAATGGTAGATTAACTGACCAACAATGAGCTCTCGGTATCGATCAATTGCAGCGTTGTTGAGTTGAAAGACAAGTACGCTTTCGAATTGGTCAACAATCAACCCCGGAACGCCGTCAGCCTCGCTGAAAAGGAGGCGACACACATCACCTCTACGCCGCGCGAATGCTGCGCGCATTCGAGCGGTTAGCAATTCCTGGGTAAATGGTTCAGGCTTCCTGGAATAATAGCGCGCGGAAACCAAGGAATGCTTGTTGTAGAACGCGCTGCCGAGGACATCGTTCTTGTGGGAGCGAACGATTACTTGGGCGGCATCTGTTTCATCACCTTTGAAACTGGCAATCTCATTGGAAAAGACCCAAGGGTGACCACGACGCATCCGAACTTCGGATTTCGGAGTCAGTTTTATTTCAGGCATTCTATCCACTATATAAACTTCGGCGGTTTAATGCCGCACGCACGCAGACACCAGAACAACTGTCCACGATGGTGAATAAGGTGGGCAAACTCGACCGTCGACCACTCGCGGGCGGTCATCATACCGCCGCGCGGTGAAGGGATTTCACGTTCGAGATCTGACTCCTGAAGCGAGTCGATCATCGTGGCTGCCTTCTTCGCCTTTTCTCGACCAGCCGCAGCGATTTCTTTCATTGTCTTGCTCGCAAGGGCTTCTCGTTCTGCTCTCACGCCATCAAACAGCTCCGGCCCCATGACCGCTTGGCCGGTTGCCACTCGAGTGAAAACGGTCATCGCGCCGAACAAATCGAGCGCTAATTCCTCAGGCGTCATGGCCTTTACCTCAACCTCGCCTTCACCTTCCGGTGCCGGAAAATTGTTTGTCCATAGCACCAAGTCGCGCTTGTCTTCGGGGACCAATTCGATAGCGCTCATTGTTGAGTTCACGTACTTCTCAAAGATTGAGCCGGTGATTTCGATCATGTGAAACCTCTCTTCTCAGATAGTGTTTAACTATGCCGACATTGCAGGGCAGAGCGTCAACGCCTCACCGCAGCCAACCTGCGATGACGTCGAGCAACGGTGAGCTCGCACCCACCAAGATTCCGATGATACCGCCCAGACGAACGATCCCCTTCAATTCGCGCCCGCTGACACGAAGGATCGTCTCCTCGATTTGATCGGAGTCGAACTGCTTTACTTTTTCGGTAACGATTCCCTGAAGGTCTACCTGATCGACGAGAATCTCGGGCAGCGCGCGAAGCGCCCGTTCTTGCAGCACGATCGCCAGCGCACTCGCTACCTGAACAGCTTCGTCGTCAGGCAGGAGCTCCGCCAGACCGCTAATTGGTTCACGATAGAAGACGTCGTCGAGTACTTCATCAGCGCGATCCTCCACCCACGAAAGTCCCACGTCACTACGAAGCCAGTCACCAATGAGATTGGCCGCGCGGGGTGCAAGGTCTGCCGCGATGGAATCTGCCTTGCCAAGAATGTCTGCGAGGCACTTTTCACCCAATCCCGTAAACCAGCTGTTGATGACCGCGGTAACTTCGTCTTTAGCGAGTACTTCCGAGGCGGAATCGCCGATCTGCCCACTAATCCAGTTTGCGATCTTGGAGGAGTTTTCTCCATCGCTCAGAATTGTGCCCGCAGAACCAGCGATGGAGTTCGCTGCATCCCGGATTTGGTCATTCATGAAGCCTCGTAATTTTTCTGACTCCGCAATCTTTTCGATCTCGGAAACGATCACATCCCACTTCTCGGTGAATAGTTCCTCAACGATCTGTTCATTGAGGAACATGGTCGCCATGGGGAAGCGGCTCACGACAATTTCTAAAAGCTTACTCTGCGCCTTGGGGCGCACGAGTTCTTCGAAGCCTTTACTCCGCAGATAGTTGCGCAGTGACCGAAGTATCGCGTCGATCGCAGATGGCACCTGATCATCGATGTAACTGGATAGCGAACCCTGAATTCCTGTTGAAAGCGAATTGGAGCTAGCAAACCCGGTAACGCCGGCATCGATAACCTTTCGGAGCGTATCTTTGCCTTCCTCAGATGCCGACCAATTGCCGAGCTTTGTTAGCAGGTCCTCTTGAACTTTGAGGCGGCGTTCAACAGGAACGAGTTCTGAAATCGGTATCGCAAAGAGACCATCGAGAAGGCTTTCAAGAACGTGTTGGATCGTGTGGAGGTCGCTCTCGAGCCTGCCGGCGAAGGCTCCCGCACGAGCAGCAATGGCGCGAGCGGCGCGCCTTTTAAACTCGTCGAGAGCTGGGAGATGTTCCTCTCCAATCTTCTCAGCGATTGGTTGCTCAATATCACGAAGATGGTCGCGCTCCGCCAACAGCACATTGCGCAAAGCGGGCTCGAGATTGAGTTGGCGCAGATGATCCTTGAGCGTTTCCTGATCAAGCAGATCTCGCGAAACCGCGCGCCCGATCGCTTCCGCGAGCCGTTCCTGATTCTTCACGACCAAGCCGGGCGTTAGCGGTACGTGTGATCCGCCGATTCGAATTGGTTTCTTCGGGTGAAAGAGCATCCAGACCGCGAGTTGATTTGTGACCCAGCCGATGATCCCGCCGACGAGTGCGCCTTTGATCACTTCCCAAAGCATTGTTGAGTGTTGATACTCCCGATAGCAGTTATCTCACGGAGGAGTGATCGCCTTCAACGGCCTGCGGTGTCGAGAGTTTTACCCGGTCAGGTACCGGGCTACCGAGCGCGTCGAATAGGGATCACGACGCGGGTCTGGCTCGTCACGTTATACACGATGTCTAGCATCCCGCCCTGGATAATGGACAGGCCGATCAACTCCGAATTGCGAAGGTCGCTGACCGCGCTTTCGGCAACAGTGGGATTTCGGAACTCATAGACCATGAACGCGCTTTCGGTAGCGTTTCCTCTTATAAGCCGTTGTTGAAAATCGAGTGCGTCTGAGTAATCGTCGGTCCTCAGTATTCGCGCTCCGCGGCCCTCGAAGAACTTGTTGAGCTCGGAGAGTGGCGAATCGGTGGACTCCTTCGCACTTCGCTGCTGACTGGGGGACGCAGCGAGGCGGTAGGGGAGTACCACATGGGACACTCCGCCGGGCAATTTGGCGCGCATGGTGGCACTATGCGGTAACGCACGTGTCCGATCAGTTTCGAGAACGAGGTACCGAACACCCGACGTCGCGTTCTCCTGCCGAGGACTGCCCGTACCATTGAGCACCGAGTTGGCGGCTTCTAACCACACGGTATCCAGAAGCTTCCGCGAGGCCGTGTTCTCAATGATTTGGTTTACTTCCTCGGCACTGAAAACGTGAGGCTTCGTCGATTCGCTGCCGATAGCCATCGATCGGTGCGCACGACCGCGTGAGTCTGCTGATTCTGACTTCTGCGCGGCAGAGTCCGCCCGCATGAAACCGTTACCTATGCTAAAGGTAGAATCGGTTCCTTCGTTCCGGTGGGACTCGGACAAGACTCGGGATTCCTCAGCGACGGCGGAACTCGCGAAATCGTCATCAACACTTGCATTTGGTTTCGGGGATTGAGCGGCCGGTCTCGGCGCGCGACTGGGGGACTCCGTTGGTTGCGCAGCGCCTGGCGGAGTCGACTCGGCCTGCTGTCGTACAGGACGATTTGCAGGCTCTACAGGCTTCGATGCGAGTGAGTCTCTACCTGACTCACTGTCTGGGACTTTCTTGGTAACCTTCTCTTCAGGTGCATCCAACGCGGATTCGAGCCGCGTGGCGAAACCGCCAGTAGGTGCGACATCCTCCCGCTCTTTCATTTCAACTAGGCTACCAATCTCATCGTTTGTACTCGCGTCATCGGAAGGCTCCGGTGCTGATGGCAGCTCATCGTCGAACGTCGAGACTGGCGAGTCGAACTGTTCGGAGGATTGAGGGGTGAATATCTCTAGGCCGGAATCAGGGGGCGAGAAAGCTGAGTCGTCCTTGGAGGTTTGCCACGCGACCCAGCTTCCGCCGATGATGAGAAATACTGCGGCCACCTGAGCGAACTTGATCCACGCGCCGCCAGATTTCGACGGTTGCTTCAAGTCTTGGATCGCGACCGTGCTAGTCGCCACTGGTTCGACTCTCGACTTCGCGATGGAGGAGGAGAGCAAATTGGCCGGCGCCGTCGCCTTGGGAGCGCTTCTCAACATCGAAACCAGGGCGAGTTCTTCCTCGGCTTCGATCGCCCATTCCGGTTCACTCCGCAACAGGTCGTCCCACTCTTGAGAGTCAGCGGAAGAGAGCGCTCCGTCTACGTAGCGATCTAGTAGCTCTTCGAATCGTTCGCGGGGTGTCACGACAGCATCCCCCCTTCGCCGAGCATGTCGCCCATGAGGCGGCGCAGTTCTTTGCGTCCTCTGTTGATGCGCGACTTTACCGTTCCCAGCGGGAGATCCAGACTCTCGCCGATCTCCTCGTATGTCATGTCTTCAAAGTATCGCAGAACCAAAACCGTCCGGTAGTCTTCTGCGAGTTCGCTCATTCGCGACTTGAGAATCTCGAGCATCTCCGAGCCCGCGGCCCTGTCCATCGCGCTGGGGGAGGAATCGGCGAACTCTCTTGGCCGTTCGTCTTCGTCGTTGAGGCGCGGGTTTTCCATGGAGACGAATCGCGCACGCCGGCGGCCCTTCGCG
>JAUIJJ010000156.1 GCA_030431385.1 bacterium
ACCCCTCATCAATTGAAAACCAACAATTCACCAGCCAAGAAAGGCATCTGAAATGCAAATGATCACTAGTGTAGATACGAAAAATCGAGCTTCCTTCAAGACTTCGCGTTTGAACGATTCGGATCTGAATCGGTTGGCGAAAGTACTCATCATCCTCTCGCAACACTTTCTAAGTGGCCAGAACTGGACGTGCCATCTCACCGCTACCGAAGGGAGCCTGACATTGCGCAAAGATGATGTGATAGTTAAGCTGTTCTTGGACCCGGACTTCAAACTGAGAGACAGGATCCTTCTTGCTGATTCTGTCAAGACATCGGATTGTGTGCTAGGCGTTGAATTGACTCATACGGACCCCGTAACACGTGAGGCGATTCGTGACTACCTTTTGCGCCACTTTGGCAGTGCATACGCAGACCCTAGGCTGCTCGGTGGCAGTTCCTTAATCTATGTGACACCTGATGAGGACCACATCTACGACGTTGCATGGCTCCTCAATGGTGATTGTGGATTCGAGGTCTCCGAAAGCGAAGTCGATAAGGCCGTCAAGATGCTGAAACCGGACAATGACTTCAATCTCGGAAGCCTACTAGACTAGTCTTTCAGCAGATTCGACCTCGTGGGGGGCTAGGTTACATCTGTCCAGATCGCTGAGCGCAAATTGTCGAAGGCCCCCCCCACTCTGTCAGAACAGCCCCACGCCCCTCTGAAGGAACCCCCACCCCCATGCGAATAATGAGGTTCCCCCTTCGGCGTTGCGCCGGGGGTGGGATTGTTGGAGCGTGCCCCACTTGCAAAAACTGAAAGGAAGGCATCAGACATGTCGGCTGCTGCTCAGGAAAAGTCAGGTGTTGTTTGGGATTTGACGAGTTACTTCCCAACCTTCGATGGCCCGGAAATGCGGGCTTTCAAGGAACAATTGAAAACCAGTGTCGAGGAAGCCTTGGCGAAGGCTCGTACCCTCGATGCGTTGAACTCGACCAATCAGGCGGAGTGGGAAGAGATGTTTCTGGGCTGGGAAGACATTACCTCTCGCCTCGGCCACATCTTCTCCTTCGTGAGCTGTCTCAGCTCGGCCGATTCCACCAACGAGGCCTACCAGAAAGAAATCGGTTCGCTGCATGCCGTTCATGCGGAGATGCAGAAGCTCGGCGTCGAGCTGAGCGAGTCGCTCAAGCGTGCCAGCGACGCCGACTTCGAGGCGTTCAAGAAGCGTGAGAAGTTGGCAGATGCTGCCCACTACCTCGACCGCACCCGCGAGGATGCGAAGACGATGATGGAGCCAAAGCTTGAAGGGCTCGCGGCGGACCTCGGCATCGACGGCATCAACGCTTGGTCGCGTCTCTACGAGACGGTCATCTCCAAGCTCCAGTTTGAAATGGTGTGGCCCGACGGGCGGAAGGAAATGCGCCCCATGGCGCAGCGCCGTTCCATCATGGAGGACGTCGACGGCAAGGTCCGCAAGGCTGCCTTTGATGGCGGCAGCGATGCCTGCGCGACGATGGAGGATACCTTTGCTGCCGCTCTCAACCACATCGCCGGCACACGGCTGACCCTGAACAAGCACCGCGGCGTGGATCACTTCCTCGACGTTGCGCTTTTCCAATCAAGCATCACGCGCAAAACGCTGGACGCGATGATGGAGGCGATCCACTCGACCATCGAGCTGCCGCGTCGCATCGCGAAGGTAAAGGCCAACGCTCTCGGGCAGGATGCGCTCGGTTGGTGGGACGTCTCCGCTCAGCTCCGCTTCCCCGATCAAAAGCCGCTGAGCTGGGATGAGGGCACGAAGCTGTGCCGCGACAGCTTTCGAGGCACGATGCCAGCGATTGCGGACTACCTCGATCACGCGATGAACAGCGGCTGGGTGGAGTCGGAGCCGCGCAACGGCAAGCGCCCGGGCGCGTATTGTACGAGCTCGCGCGTGACTCGCGAGTCGCGCGTGTTCATGACATACGAGGGGACGGTGGGTGACG
Organism: bacterium; assembly: GCA_030431385.1. GTDB lineage: Bacteria > Sumerlaeota > Sumerlaeia > SLMS01 > SLMS01 > JAUIJJ01. The sequence goes on from JAUIJJ010000156.1 coordinate 1,974, forward strand.
TGCGGACGCTGGCCCACGAAATCGGCCACGCGTTCCACAACTGGGTGATGCGCGACATGCGCCCCTACTCGCGCAGCTACCCGATGACTCTAGCGGAATCCGCGTCGACTTTCGCGGAGATGATCCTCTGCGAGGGTGTCCTCAACGGCGATCTTTCAGACCAGCAAAAGGCCGCCATGCTGAACATGGAAGTCAGCCAGGCGCTCAGCATGCTGCTCGATATTCCCGTACGCTTCGAGTTTGAAAAGGCCTTCTACGAAGAACGCCAGAAGGGCGAGTTGAGCGTCTCCCGGATCAAGGAACTCATGTGCGAAACACAGCGTCGGATTTTCGGCGACGCGCTTTCCGAGGACGGCGTCGATTCGTACTTCTGGGCGTGGAAGGGTCACTTCTATATCGCGGGCGTGACGTTCTACAACTACCCCTACACGTTCGGGTACCTGCTGAGCCGTAGCCTCTTCGCTCAGTTCCGCAAGGAAGGCGCGGACTTCATTCCCAAATACATCGATTTCCTCCGACTGACAGGAAGCGATACGGCAGAAAACGTCGCCCGTCGCAGCATCGGACAAGACCTCGAATCACCGGAGTTTTGGAAGCAGGGAATTGTCAGCCTTGAGGAGGACCTAAAGCAGTTTCAGGAGCTTCTTCCGCGCGTCATGAATCTCAACTAAACGTCAGAACATACGGTACTAAAGAGGGGCGGCTGCGAGCATGCAGACCGCTCCTCTTGTCTTTTTATGGGCGGGTGCTCGGCGAAATTTTGTAGCCACGGTCCAGATTCTTCTCGACAAGTCAGTATGAAATCAGATTGTGTCGCTTCAACCTCACAGTTTGAAAGTGACAAGCCATGCGCCCGGGTAAATTTGCTCGGCTCCTTTGCGTGCTGTTCATTTCAGCGGTCACCAGTGGCGTGGTCGGCCGCGACGTTAACAATGACGGAATCCTCGACGTAGCGGATGTGATTGCGCTCGAGGGTGAACTGGCAACGGACCCGGCACTACCGATCTTCGACGATCTGGATTTAAATCAGGATTCCCTACTGGACTTTTTGGATGTACGTGCGCTGGTGCGCCGCATCATCGACCCCTCGTATGACGCGCCGGTGGATCTGGATATTACTTTCCCGCCCCGCGAGCGACTGGTCACCAGCAACAGCAATTTGGAGATCATCGGCAGTGTCGACCAATCGGCGACGCTGAGCCTCAACGGCATCAAGGAAGTCGAGAATTTTAGCGGCGACTTCCGTTTTGATCTCCAGCTGACTCCCGGACTGAACATCGTCGAGGTGAGCGCGGAGAGCACCGCCACTGGTTCCCTTGCGCGGCAAAGTTCCGCCGTCTATCTCGATCTGACTCCCCCCGCGATTTCCCTTCTCAACCCACCCGATCAATCCGCCCTCCCCGGCGACCTCGTTCGTGTCGAGGGCACCGTTTCCGATCAGACGAGCACCGTGGTCAGCGTGACATCCACCGGGGGGATGGTGACGGCGGACGTCGATGCCTTCGGCCGCTGGGCCGCAGATGTGCCGGTCCTCGAAGGGCTTAACACCATCGAGGCAACCGCTGTCGACGAGGCAGGACTTATCAACTCGGTCAGCATACAAGTCCGAAGTTTCATATCGCCTGAGCAAACTGCAGAAAGCCCCTTGGGTGCGAAGGTGATGCTTCCAGAGGGCGCCTTCCCGAAAGAGGATATGGCGGTCAGCCTCCACGACGCGACGACGGAGGAGCTGGAATCGATCCTGGGAATGGACCTGCTGAGCGTTCCGCCGAAGGGTGGGCTTGAAGGGCTCCCCAAGGGGGCTATCATCATGCCCAATGCGATGATGTTGGAAATCGAAAATCCGCCAGACAATGGCGATCCGCTTTTCCGCAAGGAAGCGATGATCAGCATTCCCAACGTCACCGGCGCCGACAACACGATGCCGATCTGGATTTTCCAAGTGCAGCCCGATAGCGATGGCGACGGCGAAGCGCAGCTCTCCCTTGTTTCTCGCGGGCGGGTTTCCGATGACGGGATGACTGTGGTTCCCGTGACGGAAATGATGGGGCCAGTCGATGGTATCCTGCCGGGTTTCATGAACCCCGCGAACCGCCGCTTTGAAGAAGACGAGTTCGTACAGATCGAGGACGCACGAGCCGTGCGCGACTTACAGGCGAGGATGCGTGGGCAACTCGCCCACAATCCGGACCCCGCAGCCAAGAACCGTCTGAGCGTTTACCCGAAGCATCAGGTTCTTGCCAGCCCTCTCGAACCAGCAGGCGAAAGCGAGTACTCTATTGGCACCGTGGAACGTTCCTCACGGCGGCAGGCCGGGTTACTCGTCGACGATTTCGAAGACGGCGATCTGGTAAACCTCCTGCAACCCCCCAACGTCACCTACACGGCATTTAACCCCGACGTCTCAGACCCTTCAGACCCAATCACCCCAGAGCCATTGCTCGCCGACGACATCCCAGACATGGGAAATCCCGCGAGGCGCCAGCCGCCGCCTCAGGGAAAGAACGGTGGCGTGCCGCTCAGTGGCTCGTTCCTCGCAGGCGTCGATCTGCCCCAGGCCGAGATCGTTACCGGATTACTTGGCGGGTCGAACCCGCTGAATCTCGCTGGGGCCGGCGCGGTTGAGTTTCGTTTCGACGCCCGCAGCGATGCACCGGATGCGCTCTATGAAGTCACCATCGAGGATTCTTCAGGAACCCCGACGTTCATCGAATTCGAGCCCGAAGCCGAGTGGCAAAACTTCACATACAGTCTCGGTGAATTCTCGGTGAATCCCGCCGATCTACAGTCGATCGTGTGGCGGATTCGCGGCACGGATGAGACGAACACTTTCCAGATTCAAATCGATAATCCCGAGTTCCTGTTCCCGGGAGCAACACCACCGCCCCCGACTTTTGTGCCGACGCCGACGTTCACTGATCCTACGCCGCCGCCGCCGACACCGACCGCCACGACGACGCCTTCACCGATTCCGACGGGCACCCCGCCGCCTCGGCCGACGACCGGAGCGGGCAGTGCTTCACCTTCACCGACTCAGGTCTTCGCGACGCCGACGCCGGACACGATCCCGACTACCGACGCGCCATCCCCTACAGCCACGCCTGACGGCAACACGCCGAAAACTCAGGTCACGTTCTATTGTTGCGCGGCCTCGGCGCTGATGCCCTTCGTCGGCAATACTGACTGCGACGACGATGAAAATGTCGACCAGCAACGCCTTCAGGACTGTATCCGCGAGACCCTCAACAGCTACATCACTTGCCAACAAAACGTTCGCAGGATGCTTGCGGAACTCAACGGTACCGTAGACGGCATGGAGAAGGGCTACGACACGCTCTTCGGAACGGTAACGATCAATGGCAAGAAGGTTCCGCTCATCGTGAACGGTTCGCTGTTCCAGAGCTTCCCGTGGGGAACCGGTGCCGGAAAGGCGGGGCAGGCCGCGACCCAAGCAACCCAGGCAGTCACCAATCTCGCTCAGACTGCTGCCAATGGGGTTTCCACCCTTCAGGCCCTCGATGCCGCGCAGCAGAGCGGGGACCGTCAGGGTGCCCTTCAGGCTGTTGTCGATGGCTCTTCTCAAAACCTCAATTCAGTAGTCACCAGCGCCATGCTGCTCAACGATGTCGGGGCAACCCCAGGCTTGGAAAGCCGTAAGGGATTCGGCGCGGCGTTTACTGTCACGAACGTCCTCTCAAACATCTACAAAACCGTCAACGCAGGTAAGGGTTACATTGAGGGTTTCTACCTCGCCGAACCGCTCGCCGAGGCGATAGACCTCGAAGGCAACCGGTGCGCGAGGCTCTTCAACCGGCTTCGCGATCTGCGCAAGTGCAACAAGGGGTCAAACGTGTGGCTCACATGCGTTCAGGACCCGGAAGCGCGTGAGTGGAGTGACGAGCATCAGTTGCCTGAAGACATTCTATACAAGCTCACCGTTGTCCGACAGGCAATCAAGCGCCAGCAGGAAAGCGTCGATTTGATCAAGGACTTTGGCGAACTCAACATGACCACGATGGAAGTCTTCACCAAGTCGATGAACCTCTCCGTTGCGATCGAAGAAGGCGACGACCTGACCGACGAGGAGTTCTTCGCGATGGTCGATGACTACCGCGCCTCCGTCATCGATTCCTCTAATGGATTCCTGCTTCTTGCCGAGCAACTGCCGGCGCTCTCCGAAGCGATGGACATGGCAGCGGAGTCCGAGCAGGTCTTTGAAATGGTCCGCGAGTTCACCGCCGACGCGACGACCGAGCTAGACAACATGGACGAAATGAACGACGAAGGCAGCAAAGGCAGCTCAGACGCGAACGTGCAAATCGCCGGCCAGCCCTCTTCCTCGGCCGTGCGTTCTGGAGAGGGCGGCAGTTTCGTCGCCTACAAGCACGCGACTGTTCGCCGTGTGGGCGATACGGTGACCTTCGAGGGGAGTGACGAGCAGGTCGATTCGACCATGAACGACACGCTCTTCGGCGGCTCCGCGATGACCGCCTTCCCCGATCTCGAGTATGAATTCACGCCGTTCTCGACATTCGAATTCGATGAGTTCGTCGAGGTTGGTCCCGTCCCTATGGCGATTGGTATTGATGACAGAAACGGCATTCCGCCGACGGTCGACATTACGTTCCCGACCGACGAAGTTACGCTGCGATCTGGCTTCCCGTTTATACTGAGGGGAAGCGCAGATGACGACGTCGTTGTTTTCTCGACGCGATTCCAGATCGATGGAACTCCATCGGAGGCACTGGGCTCCAACGATTCGACAACAGCCCCGAGCCCCTATGAGTTCTTCGGTTGGTTCCTCGGTCCTGAGCCGGAAGCGGAAAAGCGCGGATCGATCCTCATGGTCGATGTCTTTGCAGAGGCCATCGACGCAGGCGGCAACATCGGCCAAAGCGACACTGTAACCATCACCTTTGATCCGGACGCGCCGTTGCTTGTCGAAGTCGACCCTCCGGAAGCGATCACCTCTGCCGGCGGCGAGAACGTGATGTTCACTGCGACCATCGCAGATGGAGGCGCATCGCTTCCGAGTCCCCTTTGGTTTGTTGAGGGAATCCGAAACGGCAATGATCGCGTTGGCACGATTTCCGACGCGGGTCTCTACCGCCCGCCATCGGATGGCGAGCATCCTGTCAGCATTTATCAGGTCCAGGTGCTCAGCGAGACGCAGCCGGAACTGTTCGGTGCGGCACAGGTTACGGTGACTGCCATCAACTCCGCGAGTATAACTGCGGCGATTCACAACACCTTCAATCCGCAGGCGTTCTCCGGAAAAGAATACTCCGCGCCACTTAGCGCGTTCAACGACACTCACCCGAGCCACACTTCAGGCAAAGAAAGTTCACACCCAATCAGCATTTCCAACACGGCGAACCCCCAACATACGTCCGGCAAGGAAGCTACCTATCCGGTCACGGTTGAGAACTCGCCATGATGAAAGGACTCCCGATGAGGAAACGATTTTTATTAGCAAAGGTCATTTGCGCTGCGGCGTTGATCGGCCTTCCGACTTTCGTCAGCGCGCAGGACGGCGTCTTCGACAGCGGATCGACCGGCGCAGACGGCGCCTACTCGCCCACGGTTAGCGAAGTCTTCATGGTGACCAAGGCGGAATACAATTTCACTTCCGTGAACATCCCATCCGACGTGACGGTCACTTTTGACTCCGCGCTCGACGTGAATCACCCGGTTGTCTGGCTGAGTCAGGGCGACATCACAATCGAAGGCACTGTTGATCTGAGCGGTGCTCAGGGGCATTCGTCTCGAGCCGGCATGCGTCCGGCCGCTGAAGGAGGTCCTGGAGGTTGGAACGGGGGACCTGGCGCGACAGCGCTTATCGGAGATCCGGATACGACGCTACAAGCCATTGCTGGCCAAGGCCCGGGGGGAGCTATTCCCGGCGATTCTTCTCAACGCTCCGGCTCGGGCGGCGGCCATAGGACCGACGGAGCTGTCGGATCATCGTCCAACGCATTGACCGTCGGGAGAGCCTACGGCAACGCCTTTGGCCAACCGCTCCTCGGAGGTTCGGGGGTGCGGGTGCCACGAACGGGACGATAGCAGATAGAAATGGCTCCGGCGGCGGTGGTGGTGGCGGGGCGTTTCTCGGGGCGGCTTCTGGAGATATCACGATATCCGGCTCCATCATTGCCAATGGCGGGGCAGGCGGGATCACCGACGGCTTTGGAGACTCGGCAGGTGGAGGCGGCAGCGGTGGCACCGTGCGCTTGGTGGCGAACGAGATTTCGATCTCCGGGGCAGTTTCCGCAACAGGCGGGGAGGGAGGCTCGGGAGATGGAACAGGAACCGGAGGTGATGGTTCCGATGGTTCCATCCGCCTCGAATCGTTCTCTTACGCGTTGTCCGGGACGGCAGCCCCGGAGGTCTCCA
>JAUIJJ010000157.1 GCA_030431385.1 bacterium
GAAGGGTCTCTCCCATCACGGCGGCGACGATCATCACGAGTTTCACGACGTCTCGGCTGAGCTCGCAGCGAGCGATCCCGTCGCGGCCCGTTGGAACAAAGCCGGTGCCTTGGAGAACGGCGACGCCGTTCGACAGGGAATTGTCGACGAGTACCGCTTCACGCGTGTTGCGGACGTTGCTTCCGGCCATCACGGCGAAGACGCCCATGCCGAGCACCTCCCATGGCACACCGATGTGCGCGATGGCGAGGGCGGTCACGTCAAGCTTTGGGATTGGATTTCGATCTCAAAGGGCACGATGGGAATTGGTCGTGACCTGAACGTCGAACTGGCGATGCACGTCGACCAGCTGACTGCGATCTTCCTACTGTTTATCAGCTTCGTCGGTACCTTGGTCTTCATTTACGCCACCGGTTACATGAAGGAAAAGCACGGCGATCACCTTGAGCTCGATCCGGGATACGCAAGGTTCTTCAGTTATCTCGCGCTCTTCGCGGCCTCGATGTACACGCTAATTCTTGGCGCAAACTTCATCGTGATGTTTATCGGCTGGGAAGGTGTGGGCCTTTGCTCGTACCTTCTAATCGGCTACTATTTTGACAAACCGTTCAGCGAAAAACTAAGCTGTTCCGACGCAGGCAAGAAAGCATTCGTCGTGAACCGCATTGGCGACTTCGGTCTGCTGCTGGGTATGTTCCTGATCTTTTGGGGCGTCGGTTCGTTCGACTTCCAGCAGATCATTCACCTGCTCACGGCGGGGGAGATTCCAGAGTCCTTCGGCTATAACGGAGTCCTGATTACCGCTGCGACGCTGCTCCTGTTCCTCGGAGCGACTGGCAAGTCTGCACAGATTCCACTGTTCGTCTGGCTGCCGGATGCCATGGCTGGCCCGACCCCTGTTTCCGCTCTGATCCACGCGGCCACCATGGTGACTGCGGGCATCTATATGCTCGCGAGATTGAACGTGCTGTTCATGCTTTCGCCGGCAACGATGATTACCGTCGCGCTGATCGGTGGATTGACTGCGTTCGTCGCGGCTTACGCGGGTATGACCCAGCGCGGCATTAAGAAAATTCTCGCGTACTCGACTGTTTCCCAACTCGGCTATATGTTCTTGGCGATGGGCGTTGGTGCGTTTGCTGCCGGTATCTTCCACGTGTTCACTCACGCCTTCTTCAAGGCATGCCTCTTCCTCGCAGCGGGCTCGGTTATTCATGCGCTCCATCACGAGGAAGACGTCTTCAAGATGGGCGGTCTCGGCAAGAAGATGCCGCTCACTGCTGCGGCGTACCTTCTGGCGACGCTCGCGATTGCTGGGATTTGGCCGCTTGCTGGATTCTGGTCGAAGGACGAAATCCTGTACATGACCCTGATCGCGGGTAGCGGGCAGTTCTTCTATTACGGACTCTACGCCCTTGGATTGCTGACGGCGGGGATGACCGCGTTCTACATGTGGCGTTCCTACATGCTGACCTTTACCGGCAAACCTCGGATGTCCGAGGAAAAGTACTCTCACGTTCACGAATCACCGGCCAATATAGCCTACGTGATTGTGATCCTGGGCGTCCTCTCGGCGCTTGTCGGATTGTTCAATGTTCCTGAAGGGCTGCGTTGGCTCGCGCTAAACTTGGTCCCTGGGGAGATGTTCCATCACTTCCTCGCACCGGTTACTGATCGCGGCGCGGTCTTCATCGCGGATGTGTACTTTAGCACTCATGTTGGGCACGCGCCGGCGACGCTCGGTCCCATGGTGACTGGCAACGCTGTCACGGGCGACGGAGTGATCGATACCGGATATCACCTGAACGAATTCATGTTGGCGGCGCTGAGCGTCGTTGTTGCCATCATCGGAATCGGAATCGCCTTCGTCGTCTATCGTGGCGGTTCGCTTGAGAAATCGAAGCAGATCGCCGAGCGCAAGCCGTTTGCCGACCTTTGGCGGCTATCCTTCAATGTTTGGTACTGGGACCAGCTGTACGATCGTGTCTTCGTCAAGGGTGCGATGCACTTGTACGGTGTCGTCCTGTGGTTCGATAAGGTTGCAATCGACGGCGTAGTCAACGGCGTTGGAAAACTGAGCCAGTGGTTTAGCCAGAACTTCCGCCGCCTGCAAAACGGTCAGGTCCAGATTTACGGCCTCGTAATGTTCATCGGCGTCTGTATTTTTCTATTCTACTTCCTCTTCGGAATGGGATTCATGGGGTTCCTCGACAACGGAACAACAGCTGCCTCTGGATCCGATCACAGAGAAGTCTCCCTACTCCAACACGACTCTGCTGTACCGACCCTCGACGACCTCGAGGCGCCGGTGCAGGAACTGGCTATGGACTGATAGCGAATCCCACGCGACGACACGACGGGTAACTGAGCGAGTATGCTGACACTAATAATTTTCCTCCCACTTATTTTCGGTCTGGCGATCCTGTTCACGCCACGGCAGCACGCGCGTACCGTTGCTCTCGCTGCCATGACAGCCGATCTCCTCCTCGTCCTGTACGCGGCCTCTGCTTTCAACTGGGCGGGCATTACTGAACAGGTTTCCGTCTTTGGTAACTTGATTGACGACAACCCGTTCCAATTCCGTACCCACGTTCCTTGGCTCGAAGAATTCGGAATCTCTTACACGGTCGGGGCGGACAACCTCTCGATGCTGATGGTGATCCTGACAGCGTGCCTCGGCATCTTCGGCGTGCTATGTTCCTGGTCATCAATCGAGAAGCGCGAGAAGGAGTTCTACTTCTTCCTGCTGCTTCTTCAAACCGGCATCATGGGGACGTTTCTGGCCCTCGATATGTTCCTTTTCTACATCTTCTGGGAACTGATGCTGATTCCCCTCTACTTCATGATCGGTATCTGGGGGTCGAAAAATCGCATCTACGCCACCATGAAGTTCGTCATGTACACCCTCGTCGGGTCGCTTCTGATGCTCATCGCGATCATCTGGATGTACTACAACAATGGGTACTTCAGCGCAGGATTGAACGACTTCGTTCAAGTGAAAACCTATAGCTACGAGCTCATGTACTCCACGCAGCGTGCCGGTGGCTTGGAAGGTAGCTTCAACGCGAGCTTCTGGCCGTTCTTGGCGCTGTTCCTCGCGTTCGCGATCAAGGTTCCGCTGTTCCCATTCCATACTTGGCTTCCCGACGCTCACACCGAAGCACCCACTGCCGGTTCCGTAATCCTTGCCGGCGTGCTGCTTAAAACCGGCGGCTACGGAATCATTCGGTTCTGTCTCCCGCTGTTCCCAGAGGCAGCCATCAGCTTCGCGCCTCTGATTACATGGATGGCAGTGATCGCGATTATCTATGGCGCGATGACAGCTATTGTGCAGACCGATATGAAGCGCCTAGTGGCGTATTCATCCGTTTCTCATATGGGTTTCGTGATCCTCGGAATCTTCTCGATGAATTCGCAAGGCATGAGCGGCGCGATCCTCCAGATGATCAACCACGGCATCGCCACCAGCGGCCTGTTCCTCGCAGTAGGAATGATCTACGAACGTCGCCACACGCGCGAGATGAGCGAGTTCGGCGGGTTGGCGCACAACCTTCCGGTTTTCGCCGTTCTTACGATGGTCATGGTACTAAGCTCTGTTGGGTTGCCTGGATTGAATGGATTCATGGGCGAGTTCCCGATCTTGCTCGGCTCAATGCATAACGAGCCAATGCTGCTCGCGGCTCAGGCGCCGGGCAGCTCGCTGGCAACGCTCAACATGACTCACTACACTTGGCTCGTGGCAGCATTGGCAGCGACTGGCGTGATCTTCGGTGCGGTCTACCTTCTGATCATGTACCAGCGCACCTTCTTCGGAAAGCTCGACGAAGCCAAGAACGGCAGCCTCAAGGACCTCGTTCCGCGCGAGTGGGGTCAGCTCGTTGCCTTGAGCATCGCAGCGCTTTGGATTGGTCTCTATCCGCTCCCGATCTGGAAGGCCATTCAGCCCGCGACGGATCAGACGCTCGCCCCGCTGACGGAGCATCTTCAGAGCCTACGCGGCGAGCCAATCGTCCTTGGCGAGCATGGAAGCGCAGGTCACGCCCCGCTAGCCACGACGGGACATGGCGAAGGCGGACACTGAGCCAGCGCTCGGTTTCATTCCAACCAATAACCAATCAAAAGGGCCGCCAAGTCTGGCGGCCCCTTCTCATTGTTGCATTGCTTTGGGTGATTGTCCCTCTTGGGGGACGCTGAGTGAGTCGGAGAGTCGTCGTCTGCGGAAGTACTCCTTCAAGGATTCCTTCCAGTAGGGGAGCGGCTTGAGCCCGAGGTCCTTGAACCTTGTGTTTTCCAGCGCAGAGTAGCGCGGGCGTTTGGCGGCGGAGCGGAACTGTTCGCTCAGGATCGGACGAATCGTGATGTCCTCCACGCCGGCGACCGAGAAGATCTCTTGGGCGAATTCATACCATGAGCACTCGCCAGAATTCGTCACGTGGTAGTTTCCGTAGACGTTGACGTCCAGAAGCGTCACAAGCGCTTGTGCGAGGTCGAACGTGAACGTCGGATGGCTGACCTGATCGTTTACGAGCGACAGCGTCGAGCGAGTCTTTGCAACTCGAAGCATCGTCTCGATAAAGTTTCTGCTGTAATCACCGCCCAACCCGTTGAGCCAACTCGTCCTGACGATCTTGTACTTTTCGAGGAGCACTCGAACGTACTCTTCGCCGAGGAGCTTGGTCATTCCATACATGTTGATCGGGTCGGTCGGATCGGTCTCGGTATATGGGTCGCCCTTCTCACCCGAGAAGACGTAGTCAGTGGACAGATAGATCAGCTCGATATCCAACTCGCGACAGAAGAACGCGATGTTCTTCGTGCCCTCGGCGTTGATCTGGTATGCGAGGAGCTTGTCCTTCTCGGCGGTATCGACGAGAGTGAACGCCGCCGTGTGGATGATGTGGGTAGGACATTCGCGATGCAGGACATCACGGACGACATCGAGTTTCGTGACGTCCATGTCGTCGATTGTGGAAGACACAGCCGGGATTTCCAGACGATCAAGCTGGCGCATGACCTCTGTACCGAGCATGCCATTGGCTCCGGTGACGAGAACCTTCATAACAATCCTTCTTGGGTGCTTTCAGCGAGGTCGGGCGGGGTCGCAATGTACTGCCCAAGACACTCGCCGCAGTGAGTTTGCATCCGTAAGCCGCTCTAGCGCTAGACAAAAAGTTTGCCGAGTGCCGAAAATTGCGCGGCTAGGTTCAATGGGTCGGCCTCAGGCGATTCCCAAACTCTTGTGCATTTGAACACTCACACGCCAGCGCGGATGCTTCAGGCAGTACTCTACCGCCAGCCGGGTATTCTCAACGACGTTGGGTCCGTCCATTGGTTGAAGGTAGTAGTGATCGAATTCCAGCTCCGAATCGGCCCCGAGATTTTCAGGCCCGAGGTCCAGCTGGGGGTAGACGAGCTTCAGCTCGTTTCCAGAGGTCTGGATGAAGTCCGCTCCCGCCTTTGGGCTAACGCATAGCCAATCGATGCCGTCGGGAGCACGGCGCGTTCCGTTCGTCTCGACGGCGACTTCGAAACCGACATCCTTAAGCGCGCGGATCAACTGGGAGTTCAGCTGCAACAGCGGCTCGCCGCCAGTGCAAACCACCATGGGGCGACTGCCGCCGTTTGCCTTTGGCCAATGAGTCCATGCGGCAGCAGCGAGGTCCTCGGCGTGGGCGTAGTTTCCGCCGCCAGGCCCATCAACTCCGAGAAAGTCCGTGTCGCAAAACTGGCAGATCGCCTTCTCCCGCTGCTCTTCTTTTCCTGACCAAAGGTTGCATCCGGTGAACCGAAGAAAGACCGCCGCGCGACCGGTTTGGGCGCCCTCGCCCTGAATTGTGTAGTAGATGGTTTTAACCGAGTAGCTCACTGCGTTAGGTCTTCCCCTGATAGGTAACCGGATCGGTGAGGCCCGCCTCGGCGAAGCCCTTCAATCGCAGGAGGCAAGAGTCGCAGTGCCCGCAGGAGTGCCCCTCGGGCGATGGATCGTAGCACGAATGCGTAAGCGCGTAGTCGACCCCGAGGTCTGTGCCTCTGCGGATGATCTCTGCCTTTGTGAGGTCGATGAGAGGAGTGTGAATCTTAAGGGGGCTCGCGCCTTCCACACCGGATCGGGTCGCGAGGTTCGCCATGTTCTCGTAGGCCGCGATGAACTCGGGCCGACAATCGGGGTAGCCGCTATAGTCGAGTGCGTTTACGCCGATGAAGATGTCGTAGGCACCGACGACCTCTGCGAAGGCGAGCGCGTACGAGAGGAAGATCGTGTTTCGAGCAGGGACGTAGGTAATCGGGATGTCGCCGCCCAATTCGTCTGCGGATTCGCCTTTGGGGACTTCAATGTCGGCGGTGAGCGCGGAGCCTCCGAACATCTTGAGGTCAATCTCTGCTACTTCGTAGCGGCGGACATCAAAGGCGTCCGCAACACGTCGCGCGGCCTGCATCTCCACCTCATGGCGCTGGCCGTAGCGGACCGCCAATGCGTAGGTTTCAAACCCGGCATCTCGCGCAATGGCCAGACACGTTGTCGAGTCGAGGCCGCCGCTCAGGAGGACCACCGCTTTTTTGCAATCGTTACTCATGGCAGATCTTTGCAGGGTTTTGCTCGCGCGTGAAACGCCCTTGCGCGTCGCAAGAGGATACCACAAGCATTGTCGCATCGGGCAGGTTGTCAACCAGCGCCCGCCCTTCGGGGCCGCACAGGGGACAACTGGACGGCTTCTCGATCAAGCGAAATCCGGAGCAAACCATGGCAAAGAAAGTCACTCAGAAGAATCTAAAGAAGACCGGAAAGCAGCCGGTCAAACAGAAGAAGAAGATTTCCGACACCACGGGAGTGACGATCCTCGGCGCTGCCACACGCGGCCCCTCGACGGTTTTGGAGTCCTTCCCATTCAAGCATTCACGACCGACACACATCACGTTTAGCTGTTCGGAGTTTTCCTGCCACTGCCCAGTGACCGGCCAGCCTGACTACGCGACGCTCGACGTCGAATACGAACCGGGCGACCGTGCCTTGGAGAGTAAGTCCTTCAAAAACTACCTGTGGTCGTACCGCGATACCGAAGGCTTCCACGAAGATGTCGTTCACCGGATTCTCGATGATCTGGTAAACTTTCTCGACCCGAAATGGGCGCGGGTGACGATGCACTTCAACGTGCGTGGTGGCATCGCCATCGATGTCACAGCGGAAACCCCTGAATGGGGTGACTTTTAGGTCGTTCGAGAGATGGGTCTCCGGGGAGGCGCTGCCGCCTCCCCGGAGTTTCTATTGTCAGGGCCCGAACCGAACGATGTCGCCGTCGCTGACCGTTCCGTTTGTGGGATCGTATTGAAGCTTCTCCGCTCCATTCATCATAGGCATGAGCATAATCTGATAGATTGGGAGATCACCCTCGCGACCGATCTCCTGCGCCATCGTGCCGATCAGCAGGTCCGGTCCGACCGAAGAGATTGACCATTCCGGAGTGTTAACGTGCTCCGATTCCGCCATACCATAGCTGGAAACGATCGCCCGGTAGCTTCTTCTGTTCTCCGAATCGGGTGTATTGGTCGAATTGAAGTACAAAAAGCTGTGCACGTGATCGGCCATGATCGTCGGTTTGAAGTGATCAAGCGGCACCGCAGTCATATATGCGATTGGCGTTGTTACCGTATAGGGAACGAACGGCATCACACCCATCATCATTGTCATCACATTGAACCTTCCGGCACCATCGTCGACATTCGGCGGGTACTTGTTATAGTCTACCGCATAGGCTTCGAGGCCCGTTTGAACGGTCCTCATGTCCGCCATCGATCTGCTTACCTTGGACCGAGTTTGCGCTTCTAGAAAATTTGGAACGGCAATGGCTGCAAGAATCGCGATGATTGCCACGACAATGAGTAACTCGATCAGCGTAAAGCCTTTCTTGATTCTGGTACGATTATCCATGAGTTGAAGTCTCCTTAGGATGCGTCGATTGCTACGCACGACGAGATATCCCATCGGTGCGCGATGAAGAGTACTAGCAATTGAGTTATCGAGAAACTAGAAGGAGGGTTTTGGCGGAGGCGTCGGGATTTCACCCTGCCACAGGCACTTGCGCTTGTGGTATTCGAAAGATTTTGAGTCATCCGAATCCAAGTTCAGTACTGCTCGGATTTCACTCTGCTCGAGAAATCTGATCTGGAATGAATAGGGGAAACCAGCTATCGGTTTCGAGGCCGGTAGATGGCAAGGCGGGGCGACCCACAGGATCATACCTTCGGGAAACTCGCGGACGGAGCTGCACTTGCACATGTCTCCGCCGACGCACTCGTCGCCACAATCCGGGCACCCGCACCCGTTGTTGAGGCTGATGCTCAGG
>JAUIJJ010000158.1 GCA_030431385.1 bacterium
AAGACCGCCCTCCATCTTCATCTTCAAGTTCTTCTCTGCTGAGTAGACTGATCGCTCGTTCCGTTCGATCAATCTACGTCAATGCAGAGAGGTACCATCAATGTGTTCTGTCCATAGTTTGTATGGAAGGGGCGTGCTCCGATGACCGCCGCCTCAGATTCTCCTTCCCTCCGTCGGGAAATCGCCGTGCCCACGCCGGAGTTCCGGTGGAAGACGCGCATCGCTCTACCCGTCGGAATTCTCCTCGCGTTCGGCCTGCTCTTCGCCGGTTCCGTGGCAAAGAGCATGACCCCCGCTACCGAGGTCGACGCCCTCCCGGTGGTCGAACGCCCCGCCGTCAATCGCACCACCGCCGAGGAAAGCACAGTTACGGGAGAGGTCGTCGTTCAGGCAGCCGGATGGATCGAGCCCGATCCGTTCGTCGTCTATGCTGCAACGCTCACTAATGGAAGTGTCGAGGAAGTACTGTTCCTCGAAGGCGAATCAGTCGTGAAGGGGCAGGTGCTCGCTCGATTGGTCGGCGATGATGCGCACCTCGCTCTTGAGGCAGCCGCAGCAGAAGCCCGCGCAGCCGAGGACACCTGGAACGCAAACATCGCCGCCAAGCGCGACGCCGCAGTCGCCGCCGCGAGCGTCCGTGAAACGGAGGCCGCGCTGGAACTCGCCCGCGCCGAACTGGAAGTTGAGCGCGCACTGCTCAGCGATGCGAAGCGGATCCATCAGCGCCGCAAGGAACTCGTCGACGACGGAACCATCGCCCCCGAGGAACACGACGCGGCTGAAGCCACCGCACTCGCCCAAGACGCCCGTGCTCGCGTTGTTGAACGACGCATCGATGAGTTGGAAGCGAAGCTCGATCGCATGAAGGCGGAAGCTACCGCCGCCAGTGAACACCTCGCGCTCCGCTCCGAGGAACGCCGCCGACTTGATCTCTCACGCGTTGCCCTCAAAGAGGCGCAGCTTCGTGTGGAACGACTTGAAATCAAGGCGCCTATCGACGGTGTCGTCATGCGGCGCATGGTCGAGCCCGGATCGATCGTGATGGCGATGTCGGAAAACGCCTCCATGTCTCAAGTCGCTGAGATCTACGACCCGCAGAAACTTCAGGTGCGAGTCGATGTGCCTCTCGCCGATGCAGCAAAAGTCGGCGTCGGCCAGCCTGCACAAGTTGTGATCGAAGTCCTTCCCGACCGGAAGTTTTCCGGAACGGTAACGCGCGTCACAAACCTGGCGGACATCCAAAAAAACACAATTGAGGTGAAGGTCGCGCTCGCCGACCCCGCGCCAGAGCTGAAGCCCGACATGCTGGCGCGAGTCCGCTTCCTGTCGATGGCGAATCCGGCAAGTGAGAGCCAAGTCGCAACCGGGCTCTCCGTATTCGCGCCGGCAGAGGCTATCACCAATAGTGAAGCCTGGGTCGTGGCCCGCTACGATGGAGATGAAGGCGTCGCCATCAAGCGCGCAGTCGCAACCGTCGGCCCCGAATCGGAAGGATGGATCGAGATCGAATCCGGCCTACAACCCGGCGACTTGCTTATCACCTCTCCCGTCGAGAACCTTCAACCTGAACAACGCGTACGCATCCGCCCAGAAGGAGGCGACTAGTATGTCATTCATCCAATGCCGACAACTGACCCGAATCTATAAACGCGGCGAGCAGGTCATCACGCCGCTCGACCAACTCGATCTCGACGTGGAGGCGGGGGAGTTCCTCGCCCTCATGGGTCCGTCGGGTAGCGGAAAAACGACGCTACTCAATCTCGTCGCGGGAATCGACCGGCCCACCTCAGGCGAGCTGATCATCGAGGGACAGGACATCTCGAAGTTCACTCGCTCGGCGATTGCCGCGTGGCGTCGCGATCACGTCGGGTATATCTTTCAGCTCTACAATCTGGTCCCCGTGCTGACGGCTTACGAGAACGTGGAGCTTCCGCTCCTGCTTCAACCGCTCTCGCGCAAGGCGCGCCACGAGCGCGTTTCCGAGGCACTCAACATGGTCGGGATCGCCGACCGCCACGATCACTACCCACGGCAGCTTTCCGGTGGCCAGGAACAGCGTGTCGCCATTGCCCGGGCGATAGTCACCGAGCCGAGGATCATCGTCGCCGACGAACCAACTGGCGATCTCGACAAGTCCTCCGCGCACGAGATTCTCACGCTTCTCCAGCGCCTCTCGCGCGAGATGAATTGCACGCTGATCATGGTGACTCACGATCCCCACGCCACCGAGTACGCGACCCGAACGCTTCACCTCGAAAAGGGCCGTTTGGTCGAGCAGATGAAGGAGGCGCACGCATGATTCCCGCACGCATGATCCCCCTCGTCCTCAAATACATCGTACGCCATCGCGCGCGAACGCTCCTCACGCTCTGCGGAGTCGCCACGGCGATGTTCCTGTTCTGTGCCGTACAGGCAATGCGTTCCGGAGTCGCGACCGCCACGCAAGAAACCGCCAGTGAAACGAATCTTGTCGTCTATCGCGAGAATCGGTTTTGTCCCTTCACCAGTCAGCTCCCTGAAGACTACACACGCACCATCGCCGCCATTCCCGGCGTGAAGAGCGTCGCACCGATGCGAATCGTGGTCAGCAACTGTCGCGCGTCGCTCGATGTCGTGACCTTTCGTGGCGTTCAGGAAGCGGCGTTGCAGGACAGCGATTTTGAGCTGCTCGGCGGAAGTCTCGCCGATTGGACACGGCGCAACGACGCCGCTATCGTCGGCGAGCGCCTCGCCCAACGGCGCGGCCTCACCGTCGGTGATCGTCTCAGTGCCGCCGGCATCACCGTCAGCATCGCGGGGATTCTGACCTCTGATAATCCTCAGGACCAAAACGTCGCCTACGTCCACCTCGACTTCATCCAAAGGGCCGCCGGCAACAAGCAGGGCATCGTCACCCAGTTCAACGTGGAGGTCACTGATCCGAATCAACTCGACGCAGTCGCTTCCGCCATCGACACGGCATTCGAAGATTCGCAGGCGCCGACTTGGACTTCCTCTGAGAAGGCATTCGTCGCCCGCGCGGTGACCGATATCGTGCGCCTCGTCGAGTTCGCAGGCTGGCTCGGTATCGGCAGCCTCGTCGCGATCTTCGCGCTGGTTGCCAACGCGATTTCCCTCTCCGTTCAGGATCGCGTGAAGGATCACGCCGTGATGCAGACGCTTGGCTACCCCGAGAGCCTGATCACGCGTCTGGTCGTTATTGAGAGCCTGGGCCTGAGCCTCCTCGGAGGCATCCTCGGCGTCGCCGTCGCCTCCATAATCTCTCGCTTCGGGCAGTTCACGTTCTCGGTCGAGGGACTTAGCGTCATCATTCACGCGGACGCGCTGACGATTGCGCTCGGCCTCGGCATCTGTGCAGTCATCGGTGTCGGCGCGGGCTTGCTACCGGCCATTCGCGCGGCGCGGCTTTCGACAGCCGAAGCCTTCCGGGCGGTGTGAGCATGAGACTCCTGCCGTTCGACTATGCCGTCCGAAATCTGGGAAGGTCGCCAAAGCGCTTCCTTGCGATTTTGATCGGGAACGCGCTCGTCGTGCTGCTCATTATAGCGGCGGCTGCGTTCGTCGAGGGCATGCGTTCATCAATGAGTATTCCCAACGATTCGCAGAACGTGATCCTGCTCTCGACTGGGAGCGAGGAAAGCCTCGAACGTAGTGAAATCCCTGCGACCACTCCCGGCATTCTCGCCGCAAGTCTCTCCGGAATTCACACGACCGGGGGCGTCCCGTTTGTCTCCCCGGAGATTCTCTCCGGGTTGATTTTCTACGCGACCGAGGACTCGACCGAAGAACTGCGCGCCGTGATTCGAGGCGTGACCCCCGGCGCGTTTCTTGTCCACGAAAGAGTCGAGATCGTGGACGGCCGAGCACCGCGTGCCGGTAACAACGAACTCCTCGTGGGGGGGCTCGCCGCAGATAAGCTCGATCTCCCGACGACCGCACTTGAGATCGGCGAATCGCTTTGGTTCGAGGGCGAGCCGTGGACGGTCGTCGGTCACTTTTCGGCGCGAGGGACCGTGATGGATGCAGAGATCTGGACGCCGCTCACCGACATCCAAATCGCCACCAAACGCGATGGCCTTTCCTGTGTCGTCGTGCGTTTGGGTGCTGCTGAGTTTGCCGACGTCGACGCCTTTACGAAGATGCGCGTCGACTTGGAACTCTCCGCGATTCGTGAGGTTGAATACTACGCCTCGCTCCTCAGATTCTACCGTCCGATCCAGATCATGATCTGGACGACGGCGATTCTCATCGCGCTCGCGGGGGTGCTCGGCGGGCTGAACACTCTCTATAGCGCTTTCGCCGCGCGCGTTCGTGAAATCGGAATGCTGCAATCGCTCGGATACCCCCGCCGCGCGATCGTGGCCAGCCTCATTCAAGAAGCGCTCATCGCATCAGCAGTGGCCGTCTTCGTCGCGTTTCTCGTGGCGAAGCTGCTGCTCGATGGCATTGCGATCTCGCTTTCCATGGGCGTCTTTCAGCTAACCCTCAACAGTAGCGTCCTGGCCGCAGGTGGCGCAGTCGGCCTGTTCCTCGGCATTATCGGCGCGCTTCCACCAGCATGGCGATGCCTGCGTATGCCCATCCCTGAAGCACTCAAGTCACTCTAACAAAACTCTCAAGGAGATCACACATGAAGTACATCACATCGGTTCTTGTCATCGCCTCCATTCTCGCTTTTGTCAGTTGTACGCCGCAGCAGGCCGAGCAGGAGGAAACCAAGAAGGAAACCAAAGAACAGACAGCCGCCCCGACGCTCCCCGAGGGGCTCTTCCTCGCGGAGGCCCCGGAAGACGCCGCGTCACTCGCAGAAGTTCGCGCGAACGCCAAGCCCGGCGACAAGGTAGCCTTCACTGGTTACATCGGCGGTCGCGTCGAGCCATTCACCGATGGCCGTGCGATCTTCCTCATGGCAGATGCCGAAGGCGCGCCCGCCTGTATCCCGGAACATGCCTGCGAGACGCCGTGGGACGCCTGCTGCGAGCCGAGCGATATCATCGCCGCGAACAGCGCAACGGTTCAGGTCGTCGATGGTGAAGGAAAAATCCTCCACGTCGGCATGAACGGGATCAACGGTCTGGAGCCGGGCGCGAGTGTGACTGTTGTCGGCACCGTACGTGATGCTGGCGAGAGTATCCTCATTGTGGACGCCAGCGGAATCGCGACTCGATAGATCGCAGCTCGTGGTCCCTTCGTTCAACTCGATCCGTGAGTTTGCGATTGGACCGTTCGCCTCTTCAGCAGCGCTCCGGAGACCTTCCGGAACGTTATGAAGCTATTTACCATGCGCATCCTCAACGACCGCCGCACCTTTATGTGGCGCGGCGGTCGTTGCCTTCATGGGAATGCCGTCCTTTGGGTTGTCAGTCACCGGCTTTGTGGCGCCTCTCTCTCTCCGCCCAATCACCCCGCAGGAGTCGATTCTTGCGCGGGCTGTGGCAGTCACCCCGGAGAGTCCGTCCATGTTCGATATTTTTCGCAAAAAAAGAGGAAACTGGAAGGATGACATCCTCTCGGGTTTGACCGTCTCGCTCGCCCTCGTGCCCGAGGCGATCGCCTTTGCCTTCGTCGCAGGAGTGGCTCCCCTCACCGGTCTCTACGCCGCGTTTTTTGTCGGACTAATCACCGCTACCTTCGGCGGTAGGCCCGGGATGATCTCGGGCGCAACCGGCGCGCTCGCCGTGGTCATGGTCGCGCTTGTAAAGGGAGGCGACGATCTCGGCGGCCCCGGTGCCGGAGTCGATTACCTCTTCGCGACGGTCATCCTGATGGGCATCCTGCAAATCCTTGCTGGAGTCCTCCGACTCGGCCGATTGATCCGACTCGTGCCCCATCCAGTAATGATGGGTTTCGTGAACGGCCTCGCCATTGTGATCTTTCTCTCTCAACTGAACATGTTTAAACAACGTGATGGCGCCGAGGTCGGTGGCTGGTTGCAAGGCTCCGCAATGTGGACGATGCTCGGCCTGACCGCTCTCACCATGGCGATCATCTACTTCCTGCCAAAGCTCACCAAGGCCGTCCCCTCGTCGCTTGTAGCGATTCTCGCGCTCAGCGGTATCGCCGCCTTCGGCATCGATACGCAGGTCGTCGGTGATCTCGCTTCCGTCAAGGGAGGGCTGCCGGTCCCTCACCTTCCCTCCGTGCCAATGTCGTTTGAAACGCTGCGCTTCATCTTCCCCTACGCAGTGATCCTCGCCGCCATTGGTCTAATCGAATCATTGATGACGCTTCAGCTCATCGACGTCATCACGGAGACACGCGGGCGTGGCAATCGCGAGTGCGTTGCTCAAGGTGCCGCCAATATCGTCACAGGTTTTTTCAAGGGAATGGGCGGCTGCGCCATGATCGGCCAGAGCCTGATCAACATCGAATCGGGCGGGCGAGGGCGTACTTCTGGTATCGTCGCCGCCCTGGCACTCCTTGCTTTCATTCTCTTCGGTTCGCCGTTCATCGACCGTATTCCCATCGCCGCTCTGACGGGCGTGATGTTCATGGTCGTCATCGGCACCTTCGAGTGGGCTACGTTCAAGACATTCGGTAAAGTTCCGAAGACTGACCTGCTCGTTATCGGCGTCGTCACCATCGTTACCGTGTGGCATGATCTGGCCATCGCCGTCGTCGCAGGTGTCATCGTCTCGGCTCTCGTCTTCGCATGGAAGAGCTCCCAACACGTTTCGCTCACGATCATCAGCGACAGCGATGACGAACGAGTCTACGCATTTAGCGGGCTCCTCTATTTCGCTTCCGTCACCGACTTCAACCGGCGCATGCGTCCTGCCAAGGACCCCAAGGATGTCGTCATCGACTTCCTCGACGGGCGCGTCTGCGACATGTCCGGATTAGAAGCGATTCACGTACTCGCCGAAAGGTACCGCAAGATTGGCAAGACTCTTCACGTCCGCCATCTCTCGCAGGACTGCGCCAACATGCTTGCTCAGGCCGGTTCGCTCGTCGACGTCGAGCACCGCGAGGACGACCCTGATTACCTCGTCGCCATGATCGGCGAAGTCGCGGCGCAAGAACGCGCCGACCGCAACGGCAACGGCGAGGCGACGAACGTCGGGTAGTTTCCTGCAGGGCCAACCGTCGCCAAGGCGTTACACTTTGGTGATCAACGACTCAAGTGCGTCGAAGGACCCGGTCCATCCCTGGGTCATCCCACCGCGAAGGTCGACAAACGCCTTGATCTCCTCTGCCGACGACTCGCCATACGGCTCGCAGGCCACGGTCACTCGAGTTGAATCGGTGCCTTCCTCAGCTAGGACAATCGTTGTCAGCATCAATGGCGGCCACACCGGCAGCGCTGGGTGAATTCCAGGTTGCTCGTTTTCGTCGCAAAACTGCTGTGTGTAGACAAGTCGGCAGGGCCGGTCGACTTCTTTGTATTCAATTCGCCCATAGAGAGTGAACCCCGCTCCGTCGCTCATCTTGAAGAACGAGCTTTTGCCGACTCCCACCTCGAAGCGGAGATGCTCCATCTCCAGTCCCGTCGGCGGCAGCCACTTCGCTAGGTGATCTGCGTTGGTCCACATGTCGAAGAGCAACTCCTTCGGTGCGTCGAAGCTCCGATTGATGACGAAGAGGTTCCTTCCCGCGACCTTATCACCAACGAATTCAGCGAGCCGATCCCACGTCGAATTGCCTCCGGCCTGCTTGATCATCTTGCGGGTCGCGGCGGCCTGCTCCGCCGTCGGCAGAGCCATCGTCATGTCCATCGTCGTCTTCCCGTCGGACTCACTAAACAGAATCGTGACGCGAAACAGCGGCGGCTGGTCGCTGTTTCCGCCATGATCGTAAACCATCTTTCGATGCAACTCCACCTCGTGATAGATCGTCCAGTTTGGATAGTCAGTACCGTCTGGCCCGTGCATCGTATAGTCCCAAAACCCTCCCGAGCGGAGCTCCTTGCGGCGGGATGTAAGCGTGAACCCGCGCGGCCCCCACCATTGCGCCACCTGCTTCGGGTCGGCGAACGCATCCCAGACAGTCTCGACCGGCGCGTCGTACTCGCGGACAATGCGGATCTCGTTTGGCCTAGCTTTTCCTGACATGTTTCTTCCTCTTTTCTTTCCCTTTTTTTGCCGTGACAGTCTTCAGGTACTCATCAAGTCGGCTCAGGCTGGCTTCCCACATCTCCTTGTACTGATCCATCCAACAGTGCTTGATCTTGTGGTCGTAAAGAATATCCTAATGCTTTTTCACATTGCGCCACATGCACCGTGTCATAGTTTGGACCATTACCGCCACCACGTAACACGACATGAGCGTAGGGGTTACCTTTAGTGGTTACTACTGATACTTGCCCCTGCTCGTTAATACC
>JAUIJJ010000159.1 GCA_030431385.1 bacterium
CGGAGAACGCAACTCTGTTGAAAGCTCGTAGACGAACCCCCGGAACCACGAGGCCCTGCTATTGGCGGATAAACCACCATTTACAGCGCGTCACCTAAGGGCGAACCCGCTCCTCGCCGGGTGGGAGGAGTGTGTTCTGTTCGAGTACTTTAGAGCCAAAGCGGACAGCCGGAGCACACTCTCCAAATGGGCAGACTTAAACCCACTCAGCACGAGACCAGGTTGGGGGACGAGGATTCTCGCCTGTGAGGGGTGGTTGCTCCTTTTGGGTATTGCGCTCTGGCAATTCAATGTGCCGCCCCTACCTGCGATCGCTACTTGGGCAGCAGGGAACGTAGGAATCAAAATCATCTTTTGGACTCTGTTGATATTCCATGCTCTCGTTTGGATGTTCTGGTTCTTCTACCTCAATAGGCGAGGAAAGAAAGGAGGAGATCAAACGCTCCCCGACGGGATACTTGAAGTCTTCGTTGGAGGCGGTGGCTACCGCGCGAGGGCTGCGACTGATCTATGGCTCTGTGGTGTGCGAGGTTCCGACCTATATCGAGTCGTCTATCTGGATGGATGCCAACAACATAACAAACATGAAGTCCCCATGTACCTACTATGGCTCCTGTTTCCACCGTTCTTGTGGTTTCTCGTATTCGCAATGCCATACGTTCACGAATTTTGGTATCTATGTATCATGTGGGCATTTTATACCTGGACGCAGTCTTTAAACAGGAAGACCCCAGCTGCCGGAGTTTTGAGAATGAGCTTCCTTTGCAGAGTCATTGCCCCCCGACGGTACCCGGAACTTCAGTCGTTGAATCAAATGGCAGGAGGCTTCGCCGCTAACTTCCTCGCGACCCCGTTCCTTCCCTCTTTCGCCATGGGATTCGCGCCAACCGTCTTCAAAGACCCAGGGTTGATCGCGGCGACCATTTCGCTTGCGATAGGGATCAGCGGCTTTCTAAGCCTTTCGATAGTTAACAGCAGAAGACAGATTTCCACGAACACATATAATGAATTGATGGAGACAGGCGACGAGGATTTCGAACTGTTTATGCGGAAGACGGTGATGGAGGACGTGGACTACACTCCGAACGCACCAAATGCCACCGACTCTGTCGCGGGAGGTATCCACTAGATTGAACAGTAAAGGAAAACAGAATCAAGAAGCCACGCCATTGGCGGACAAACCACCATTCACGCCACGCCACCTGAAGGCAAACCCGCTCCTCGCCGGATGGGAGGAGTGCGTGCTGTTTTGTTACCTTGAAGAGCGACGAATCCGTAAGGGCTCCCTCTCCAAATGGGCGTTCCTGAATCCTTTCAACCCTCAGTTCACTTGGGGGCTGAAGTGTATCAACTATGGGTTTCTACTATTCTTATTCGGCGCCATCACTTTGCAATTCGCGACGGCACCGTTGCTCATATCGACCGCGAGGTCTGGTCGTATCGTTGGCATCGTGATGATTTATGCTGGATTGATATTCTATTTCCTAAGCCGCCGGAAGAAACGCAGCGAACAAACGCTTCCTGATCGACTTGTGTTGGTCTTTGGAGGTAGTGGTGGCTACCTGGTGACTCCAGCAACCGACCTATGGCTGTGCGGCGTAAAGGGGTCGGAAATCTATCGTGTGCTGTTCCTCGAAGGTTGTCGCCAGTATGGGAAGCGCGGCGCATTCATGTATTCCTACACATTCTTGATTTTGCCTCTCATTTGGTTCCTGTTTACTGGGATGCCCTACGTCCACGAGTTCTGGATGCTAGTCGTCGCGTGGGTCTTTTTCATTTGGGCGTCTTCAAAGTTTAGTCTGACTGCGCGCTCTGGCGTCGCGTTCATGAAATACTACCGAAACACGATCGCACCTCATCGTAAGGCGGAAATGCGCAGCTGGTGGAAGTTCCTCAAGATCGCCACAATCGTAGTCATACTATATGTGATCTTTCTCATTCCTTACCTTTGGATCAGGATTTCCATGGGCAACGATCCCGGGCTTCTCGCCCTATACTTCGCGATGATGCTCATCGTCGGGGGAATCGTCTACCTATCGTTGATCGGACGTTCGTCGAAAGCCGCCATCGAGACCTACCAGAAACTCATGGAAACCGGCGACGAGGACTTCAACCTCTTCATGCGGCAGACGGTGATGGAGGACCCTGACTGCAATGAAAGTCCACCATCGGAAACCAACTCAGCTCCTCGAGGCAGTGATTAGATTGAACCATTCAACCAAACAGGAACCACTCATCACAAGTCGACAAGTGAAACTAAACCCACTGCTCAACGGGTGGGAGGAGTGCACGCTGTTTGATTTCTTCCGGAGGAGATGGATTCAGAAGAATTCCTCGTGGTGCTGGGGAATTCTCGGACCCTTCAACCCAAACTTACCTTTGAGTATCCGACTCGCAATCGTTATATGGTACCCAATCGTGATCGTCGTTGTGCTCTGGCGGTTGGAACTCCTGACCATTTCCAGTTTAGTCGCAAGTCTCCTACCGTTCGTTAGCTTCATGTCGGTAGGCATTGTTTTGTTCGCACTGACACTTTTGATTATTTCATTAGTGCCGAGGCTGCGCCGGAAGAGTCGGGCTGTCACAAGCTTTCCCATCTCTATATCTGGAGTGTTTTGTGGCGGAGGTGGCTACTTGGAAGCCGCGGCCACAGATCTCTGGCTTTGTGGAGTAAAAGGTACCCAGCTGTATCGAGCCGTCTATCTCGATGGATATCGGCGGGGGAGACCAGTTTCCCTCGTGCTCCAAGACCTGCTCTTCGTTCCATTCATTTGGTTCGCATTGGCAGGTGTGTCGTATGTACATGAATTCTGGGGCTTGTGGGTCGCGCACCTCCTCTCCATGTGGGTCGCATTTCGAAAGAAACAGGCTCCAGCCGCTGGGTTGGGTGACTTGCAGTCCCTTTGTACTGTCATTGCCCCTCATCGACTGGGAGAGATTCGCGATTGGTGGGGAAATGGAACTGTGTTTCTCCAAACGTTCGCAATATCCATGGCTGTCCAGTTCGCAATCTTTCAGTTCTCAGTAAACGGTCTGCATAGTGCTAGCGTGTTCGCAGCACTTTTGATGCTGGTTTTGGCGGGCACCGCCCTTTTCCTTGTCGCAGGTTCAATAGTCGAGAATAGGAGCGCGATCAGCAGATACGAGAAACTCATGGAAACCGCGGATCAGGACTTTGAGCTCTTCATGCGGCAGACTGTGATGGAGGACTCTGACTACGTCCAGGAGCAGTAAGCTGCGACTGGGTGACAAATCGCGGGCGGCCCGGTGGAATCTGCTGTTTCAGCTTGCGAAGTGCCCCGAGCCTGACAAAACTGGGGGGTCAGCCGGTCGAGGAAGACTCGAAACCGGCAGAAACGAACCAAGGGAGCTCCACTTGAAGCACAAGTTCTTAACGATCTTCTCAGTACTTATCATTGCAGGACTTACGACCGCTCTGGCGGCCGATCCACCCCCGAACTACTACAACTCGACCACAGGCTTGAGCGGCAACGCGCTGCTCAATGCGCTCGAATCCATCATCGATAACCATAACAACTACGGCTACAACACAGCCAAAGAGCATCTGTGGGAGAACGTCGACCATGCCGGCGGCGGGAACGTCTATCTGATCTACCTCGGCGGAACGCGATTTGCCCCGACGCGCGACACGAACGGCACCAACGCCGAACACACATGGCCGCAAAGCCGCGGCGCAGATGCGAGCGTCCCACGGACAGATATGCACCACTTGATCGTTTCCGATAGCACCATGAACAGCCGACGCGGCAATTTGCCCTACGACAACGTCTCGAACCCCGACTACGAGGAAAACGGCAACAAGATCGACAATGGCCGCGCCTTCGAGCCGCGGGACGCGGTAAAGGGCGACATCGCCCGCGCCCAGTTCTACATGGCTGTCCGATATAGCGCGGACAACGGCTTCTCGCTGGTTAACGGCACGAACCCTTCGGGCAATCAGATGGGAAGCCTCTCGACGATGCTCGAGTGGCACCTCGCTGATCCCCCCGACGCCCGCGAGCATGAGCGTCACGAGCGCATCTACGCCCTGCAAGGAAACCGCAACCCGTTCATTGATGATCCCGGCTTTGCGCCGCGAATCTGGGGTGGCGCGACGCCTTCTCCCTCCGCCACACCAACTCCTTCGCTCACGCCCACTCCGTCGCCCACTGGCCCGACGCCGACGCCTTCACCCTCGCCGACTCCTTCGCCAACACCGGGACCGGGCGGCCTGATCTTCAGCGAGTACGTCGAAGGTTCAAGCAACAACAAGGCGCTCGAAATCTGGAATGCGGGCAACACAGCGGTCAGCCTCAACAATGTCGTGGTCGAGCTCTACCGCAACGGTGACGGCAGCAGTCCGCAGACCCTCGTCGAGCTTTCCGGCACACTCAACCCCGGCGAAGTCGTCGTCGCAGCGCATTCGGACCTGTCGCATCTGGCCGACTTTGAGTTCTCTGGCTCGCCCTATAATGGCGACGACGCGCTGGTGCTTACAAACGGCAGTACGATCTACGACAGCTTCGGCCGTAGGGGCGAAGACCCCGGCAGTGCATGGGAAGGCAACGGTGTGAGCAGCCAGAACCAGACACTCCGTCGGAAGTCTGGAATCGTTGACGGGGACACCAACCCCGACGATGTCTTCGACCCGAGCGTCGAGTGGGACATGTTCCCGCAGGACGACTTCACCGACTTGGGCGACCCGCCGGTTGGTGCAACTCCGACGCCGAGCCCTTCGCCTTCCCCAAGCCCGACCCCATCGCCTACGCCAAGCCCCTCACCGTCGCCGACGATGAGCCCGACGCCATCGCCAACTCCTAGCCCGTCGCCGACCGGAACACCCGGGCCGACGCCGACGCCGACGCCATCTCCCACGCCTTCCCCAACGGGAACACCGGGAGTGCATGGCGACGCATGGATCATTCGCATGTAATTGCCATTGAGCCGAAGTGTCAGGACAGGTTCACTCGCCAAAACTAACAGATGGCGAGACATGATATGAACGTCCTGTGCTTTGGTGACTCAATTGTTGAGGCCGGATCGGTTCCCGAACCGGACCAGTGGCCGACCCTTCTTCAAGAAAAGTTAGACGCCTGGCGCCCCGGGGAGTATACCGTGATCAAACGCGGAATCCCCGGGGCTACCACGTCGATCGGCTTTGATAACATGGCCTTCGACGTGAACCCAAACATGCCGGCAATCACGCTCATCGAATTCGGTTTCAACGACTGTTCCGTCTCCGATTGGACGACGTATTCGCGCGTATCGCTTTACGAGTACGGAAGAAACCTTCGAGCGTTCAATGAGACCGTCACGATGTTCGGTGGCCGGACGATCTACATCATCCCCCACACGATCCTGCCGATCCTCGTTCCGCTGCAAGGCAACGGCAAGACATACAACGCGAACATGGAACCCTACCGCCCCATGATGGAACACGTCGCGAAGTCGATTGGTTCTCCATTCATCGACCTGCCGAAAATGATGAAGGAGCGGAACATCAATCTCCACGATTTCCTCATGCCCGACAAGATTCACCTTTCGGTCTACGGCAACCAGGAATACGCCGATATGGTGTTTGATCGAATGGTGGAGATTCTGGCTTGATGGTGGCAAACTCGTCTTCCGGTATGGAAGATAAGATCGGTTCGCTGCGTGGTGTTGATATCTATCTGCTAGATCAGATTTTCAAGAATCGCATTCCCATCAATGGCAAAATTCTGGACGCCGGTTGCGGCGGCGGCAGGAACACTCAGTGGCTAATTGAAAACGGCTACGACGTCACCGGAATTGATATCAATCCCTCGGCCGTAGAATCGTTCAAGTCAATCGTTGGTGACGAATCGAAGGCGCTGCACGGCGACCTATCCGAACTGCCCTTTGATGATCAACAGTTCGATGTCGTGCTTTGCGTCGCCGTTCTTCACTTTAGCGACTCCACCAGTGGCTTTCAACAGATGATGACCGAGCTAGGAAGAGTGCTCGCGCCCGGGGGGATGTTCTTCGCCCGCCTCGCCACAGACATCGGAATTGAACAGTTGGTCCGGCCGGTCGGCGACCGTGTCTATATGCTACCCGACGGATCGCAACGGTATCTAGCAAACGAAGAGATGCTCCACGCCGAAACTCACCGCATGAACGGGCGCTTGTTGGAGCCTATCAAAACCACCAATGTTCAAAACTTGCGCTGCATGACAACCTGGGTCGTAAGGAAGGCGAGCTAGTCGTGGGCCTCATTCGCAATTGGAAACGCATGGCGAAGAAGCGGCGTCGCAATTCGCAACTTCACAAGTCCGCAGCCGTCTATCTCGCCAAGAAACTGCCGCCGCATCTCAAAGTTTCCAACATCGAGTGTATTGTTGACCACTACACGCGGAAGATCTGGAAAGCGGATTCTACCGCCGGGCCTATCTGTATCAAAATGTACAGCGGCCACCAAGTGGAAATGGCGCGGCGCCAAGTCGACCTGCACAAGTATCTGGACGAGTGCGGGGTAAACTATGCAGAGGTTGTCCACCTCGACGCGCCATCCGGTCTACATCGGACCGAATGGGGCAGCCTTATCATGAAGTGGTTACCCGGGGCAAAGCTGGACCCTAAAGATCATAACCAAATGACTAAGGCTTTCCACAATCTGGGTAAGATCCATTCCGTCGCGCCACCCAAGAGCCTCACGCCACTGGCCCCCGGGGAAAAGCTGACAGATATGAAGTGGCAATTGAGTAGGAACCTCCACCAGTTTCGGCGCGCGGGTATCCCGGGCATTGAGGAGGTCGAGGAGCAGTACATCAATCAGTTAACTCCGTTCATCGAATCGATTCACAGTGATAACCCGCCGGTTGGCTTGATTCACTTCGACTACAGTCACGACAATTTGATACTTGGCAACGATGGCGAGTTATATGCAATTGATCTGGACGACCTTCAACCCGGTGTCATCGTGTTCGACCTGGCGATTTCGCTACTACACTTCTTTTATGGATTAAGATCAGAACAACTCACGGAAACATCGATAGATGGTGTTATTGGGGACCCGCGTTTCGATGACGCTGTGAATGCGTGGGCGGAGCACGTCCCTCCTCGAGCACTTGAAGTTTGGAACCAGCACCGGGATCGCTTGATGTTATGGGCTTACATCAAGGCTGCTGGGAACTTGGCGACTCGTACCCGCGATAACGTCAGGTTTACTTCAGAGCAACGAGTCGAACTGCGCAAGCGCGCAGACCTGCGCTTGGCCGAATTGAAACGATTCTTGAATGCGCATGGCGGGAAACTCACTATGTGAGACTGCTTGCTCATTGCAGCGTATCTTTCGACATCAGCCCGAGATCGGGCTACTACTCATCCTCCGGCTGATCCATGTGATCCTTAAACCATTTGGTGATATATGCAACTTTCGTAATGAGATTGCTCGGCTTGGATGCTATCCCGTGTCCTGTTCCGGGAATACGCACGAGGGCTGCTTCGACCTTCTGCAGTTTGAGAGCTTGGTAGTATTGCTCGGATTCGGAGATCGGGGTGCGGTAATCGACTTCGCCGGTGATGAGCATCGTCGGAGTGATGACGTTGCCCACTAGCGACAGCGGAGATCGCCGTAGATATTCTTCCGGATACTCCCACGGATAGCCCTCAAACCAATACTTCGAAAAGTATACATAACTATCAGCGGTAAGAACAAAACTGTACCAATTGATAACCGGCTTTTGCACGACTGCCGCGCGGAAGCGATCTGTCATTCCGATGATCCAACTTGTCAGCGTGCCGCCACCACTTCCACCGGTTACATACAGATGCTCCGGATCGATATATCCGCGAGCAATCACCGCATCAACTCCGCTCATTAGATCATCGTAGTCCTCGCCGGGGTAGTTGTTGTCAGTTAACGTGGCGAACTCCTCACCGTAGCTTGTGCTGCCTCGTGGATTGGTATAAAGTACAACAAACCCTTCAGTCGCCATGAGCTGTAACTCAGGTGTGAATTGGGGGCCGTACGCCAAATGTGGCCCACCATGAATCTCCAGAATCAGGGGATAGTTTTTCTCGGCATCGAAGTCCGGAGGCTTAATGATCCACCCCTGAATCTCGCGGCCGTCAAAGGACGAGTTGAACGTAATCTCTTCAACCTCTCCGATGGTCTTGTGTGCCAACAAATCTTCATTGAGGTGTGTCAGCTGGCGGACATTACCATCGACAAGAACGCGCAAATCCGATAGCCGGTGCGGCGTACTGTATGGATGCCGGGTCCGAGAAGGCGGTTCGTGATCGCCTTCCACTCCTGGCCGAATGCCTGGACAATCTGCGAGGTCTGTACTACG
>JAUIJJ010000160.1 GCA_030431385.1 bacterium
CGCAGGCCAGCGGTGGTCTCTCCTCAACAATTCCATGCAGAGCAAGGACAGCGCGAAAAACAGATAAGTAAACGAGTGGCTGCGAATGACGACCATGTAGCCCGGCGCGATACACAATGCGGCGGGCAAGGCGAGGATCAGCAGTGCCCAACCTGCGGCGCCGCGAACCCTGCCTGCGAGTATTGCGAGGAGCACCGTGAGACACCCGGCAAGCAATTTGTAGAGCATCAGCCCAAATGGCCCGATGATCTTCAACAGTGCGAAGTACCAGACGCCGGCGCCCCACTCGTGGTCGATGTACTCGTCAAGGACCGGGGTGAAGGCGAACTTGTTGTCGGACGGAATCTCACCCTGATACCAAACGGATGCGCCGATGGCCAGCTTCCCCCACATATCCTCGTCGACGGTGTTGTTCCATGCGAGGAAGAAGACGAACCACCATGCCAGCAGGAATCCGGCAGCGGAGAGGTAAAAAAGGGCTTTCCCATCGCGAGGGGCGAGAGGCGCGGGCTGCTCGATTTCCGGTTCCTGTTCCATGGGAGGACATGGGGCGGAAATCACGGGAGAGAGGCAAGAGGTGATCGAGGCGGGCCGGAGGTTGTTCATCGAGGCGCGGCGATTTTCCCTTGCCACAACTCCCCCTCCTCCTCTCTGGCTAACCCTCCGCCGCGCCCCAATTTCCGGGTCTCGGCCGGAGTTTGTGTGTCCCCACGCACGCGTCCGGGGTGGCCAAAGCCTGTGGCCGCTCCGCACCCGTCGCCACTCAACACGTTGATTTAAGGTCGTTTATGACGAGTTTGGTTATAGTCGAATCCCCTGCGAAAGCCCGCACCATCAGCCGGTTTCTCGGGGACAAGTATATCGTAGAAGCATCCTTTGGCCACATCCGCGATCTGCCGGAAAGGGCTGATGACATTCCCAAGGAAGTCAAAGGCGAGAAGTGGGCGCGCTTTGGCGTGAACACCGAAGATCGCTTCCAGCCAGTTTATGTGGTGCCTAAAAGTAAACAAAAGCAGGTCTCTTCCCTCCGCAAGGCGCTCAAGGGCGTCGACGAACTGCTGCTCGCAACCGACGAAGACCGCGAAGGGGAATCCATCGGCTGGCACCTGATCGAGGTCCTCAAACCCAAGGTCCCCATCCGCCGCATCGTCTTTCACGAGATCACCCGTGACGCGATCCAGAATGCTCTGGAGAACCCACGCGATCTGGACATGGACCTCGTTCATGCTCAGGAAGGCCGGCGAATCATCGACCGCCTGTTTGGTTACAAGCTGTCGCCGGTGCTGTGGAAGAAGGTCCAATCGGGCCTGAGCGCCGGGCGTGTGCAATCGGTCGCCGTACGGCTCACCGTCGAGCGCGAGGAAGAGCGCCGCGCTTTCGTGACCAGCGTTTATTGGGATCTGGAAGCGAACATCGGCTCTACCGCCGGGGAGTTCAAAGCCACGTTGCAGCGGATTGGCGACAAGCGCGTTGCCAGCGGCAAGGACTTCGACGCCTCGACCGGGAAGCTGAAAAGCAAGTCCGCCGTGCTGCTGACAGAGAGTGACGCCGCGAACCTTCTGAGTACGATTCAAGGAAACCTACCGTGGAAAGTCGCCAAGGTTGAAGAGAAACCAGCGACGCAAAACCCCGCGCCGCCATTCACGACTTCGACGCTTCAGCAGGAAGCCAACCGCAAGCTCGGTTACGGCGCCCGCCGCACGATGCAGATCGCGCAGCGTCTCTATGAAGGTATCGACATCGGAGAAGGCGAACGCGTCGGTCTCATCACCTATATGCGTACCGATTCGGTTACATTATCGGAGAAGGCCCTTGGCGACTCGCAGAAGGTGATCCGGGATCTCTACGGCGACGACTACGCGAAGGGGCCACGCCAGTACAAAACGAAGACTCGCAACGCGCAAGAAGCTCACGAAGCAATCCGACCTACGGAGGTGAGCCGTCGACCCAAGGACGTCCGCAAGTACCTTGAGTCCGACGAGTTGAAGGTCTACGAGCTGATTTGGAAGAAGACGCTCGCGAGCCAGATGCCTCCGGCGAAGTTGCTGCGCACGAGCGTGGAAATCGCCGCCCAGACCGACAACGGCTCTGATGCGATCTTCACTGCCAGCGGCAAGAAGATCATGTTCCCCGGATTCCTTCGCGCCTACGTGGAAGGAAGCGACGATCCGGCCGCCGAGATCGGCGACAAAGAAGTGATCCTGCCGGACCTGAAAGAAGGCCAGCCCGTCGAGGCGAAGACTTCCAAGGCTGACCTGCGGCTGCTGGAGCTACTCGAAAAGCGCCACGAGACCTCTCCCCCGGCGCGGTATACAGAAGCCTCGCTCGTCAAGAAACTCGAAGAGGAAGGCGTCGGCCGCCCCTCGACGTACGCATCGATCATCGGCACAATTCAGGATCGCGGCTACGTCCGACTCGAGAAAAACCGACAGCTCGTGCCGACCTTCGTCGCAATGGTGGTGACTGATCTGCTTCGGGAGCATTTCCCCGAGCACGTCGACCTCAAGTTCACCGCGCGTATGGAAGAAGACCTCGATCAGATCGCGAGCGGAAGCTCTTCTTGGGAGAAGCAGGTCGAGACCTTCTATCGCGGCGCGGGCGGCAAGCCCGGGTTGGAAAATCTGGTGGAGACGAAGCAGGAGAACATCGAGTACCCCGCGCTGCTGCTCGGCAAGGACCCCGATACCGGCGAGGACATTAAGGTCAAAGTCGGACGCTACGGGCCGTACCTCCTTCGCGGTGAAAATGGAAGTGGGATCAAGGCCGACGTGCCGAAGGATGTCGCCCCCGCCGAGCTTACTATCGAGGTTGCGCGAAAGCTGTTCGCGAAGGCCGAAGAAGGCCCGCGAAACCTCGGCGCTGATCCAGAGACTGGCATGGACATCTACGTCATGACCGGCCGCTACGGCGATTATGTCCAGCTCGGCGAGACTCCCGAAGACAAAAAGGCTCCGAAGCCAAAGCGCGCGAGCCTCGAGAAAGACATGGGCTACGACACTGTCACCATCGAGCAGGCGCTCAAACTGCTCTCGCTTCCCCGCGAGTTGGGCAAGCATCCCGAGTCCGGCGACCCGATCCTGGCGAACAACGGCCGGTATGGGCCCTACGTGCAGCACCAGCGCGACTTCCGCTCACTGACGAAAGACGATAACGTCTATAC
Organism: bacterium; assembly: GCA_030431385.1. GTDB lineage: Bacteria > Sumerlaeota > Sumerlaeia > SLMS01 > SLMS01 > JAUIJJ01. Next base: position 3,161 of record JAUIJJ010000160.1, read on the forward strand.
CGTGACCTATGAGCGAGCGATGGAGCTAATCTCCCAGCCGAAGGCCACACGCGGCCGCGCAGCGTCGAAGAAGGTTCTCAAGGAACTCGGCGAGGATGATGGCAAGAACATCCAGGTGCTCGAAGGGCGCTACGGCCCCTACGTTTCCGACGGCAAAACGAATGCGACCCTGCCCAAAGGTACGGAACCGGAGTCGGTCAGCATGGAACAGGCGAAGGAGCTCATCGCTGCCAAGGCTGGTAGTAAAAGGAAGACGACGAAGAAGGCGAAAAAGCCAGCAGCGAAGAAGCCCGCCGCAAAGAAGCGCGCCACGAAGAAGTGAGCGGCGACGTCTTTCAGCCCGAACGGTATTGGAAATCAACGAGGGCGCTCCGCGTAGCACGCGAGAGCGCCCTTCGTTTTGCCCGCGCACAAATGGCAGAGAGAGGGAAGGCTGATTCACAGGTCTTTTCTGATTATGTGTCCGGCGATCCTCACCTTGAGTTTTTCCGCCGTGAGTTGCTACCGATCGCGAAGGAGCTCGGAGCGGGAACAGTCGCCTTGGAAGCCGGCGCGGGGATGTGTTGGCACTCTGCGATGCTCGCGGCGTACTCATCGGCGAAGGTGGTGGCTACCGAACTCGACTGGGGAGAGAAAACGCCGCTCAAGATCGAGAATGTTCACGCATTGTATCGACTTGCAGAACGCGATTCTCAACTGCATCGTTTAATCGATTTCAACAAATCGAGCAATGGCCATCTGGAATCGATGGTCATTGATCCCAGGGTATCGTTGACTCGTGCGAGCGCACACAATTTACCGCTCGGTGATTCCACCGCTGATTTGGTATATAGCGTCAACTGTCTGGAACACATCCCCGACTTAACTTCATATATAAGGGAGTCACATCGCGTCTTAAGAACAGGAGGCATTCTCTACAACGCCACGGAGCCGCTCTTCTATTCACCATTCGGACATCACTTACAGGAAATCTTCCCGCTCCCTTGGGGGCATCTGCTTTGGTGTGAGGAGGAATTCACTCAATTGGTAATTGATGAAATTGGTGAAGGTCGCGAATGGGAGCCTGGCGTTCCATTAGCGAGTGCTCACCTTCGCCAAGTACAATCGGAACTAAATCGCGCGTCGCCGGAGGACATCCGCAAGGCATTGCGCGCGTGTCCATGGCATATCGAGGCGTGGCTTGATCTGCTGACGAAACAGAATTCTATACTCGCGAAGGAAGTTGGCATCTACTCCGCGATAGACGTCCCTCGGGAGTGGTTACTATTGATGGGGTTGAGATTCAGGCTAAGGAAAGTCGAGAGTAAGAGTTGGTATCAGCCAACACTCAGCCATCGCTCCACGACCCGACAGAATATTCGGCGAGTAAAAAACATATTCGAGATTGTTGACTTCATTTTTCCTACTTAGCGGACAAGACTTCTTCCAGCAATTCACCATCATTAAACCAAAGGGCGAGCGGGTTTCCCTGCCAGACGACTCTCCCCTGAGGGTCAGCGATCAATGCATGGGGAATTCCCTGCACGGCGAGGTCTCCTTTTGCGCGGGCCTTTGTATCAGTTCCAATAGGTTGCTTTAACCCGGACTTCTTTACATAGTCCTCGACTGTCGAAGCAGGTTCGTCACTGATCGCCCATGTCACCAAGCGGTCGTCAAATCTCGCGTGCATGGCCTCGCCTTGGCGCATTGAATCGAGACAAGGCCCGCACCAGGTCGCCCAAAAATCGACCATGATGTATCGTCCGTCTTGGTCTGGCGGCGGATTGATCCAGACTTCAACTGGCACGTCGGGCGCAACTTTCCCGCGTATGTCGCGGGCGTAAAGCTCCGGGTTAATCTGCGGTTCACCATGAAGTTTGTATGACGCGTCGAAAGGCAATTCCTCGCCGTTCAGGACCGCTTGAATGAAGGCACGGAACTCCGCTTCCCGCCCGGCTCGGTATCCGGCGTGTGCGTATACCATTTCGCCTTTGGCGTTCAGGATGGCAGAGCGGGGGACGCCTTCACTCGCGAAGGTTGAGAAGAGGTCGCTCTTTGTGTCGGCGATGATTGGGAAGGTGATGTTCGCGCGACTAGCGAGAGCCTTCACGTCTGCCTCGCTACTTCCGGCGGCGATGCCGACGACCCAAAGCGAACGCTCGCGGAGGGGCTGCCACACGAACTCTTCCACGGCGCCGAGGCTGTCCTCGCATCGCATCGAGTTACAGTCGACAAAAACGATCAGCGTCGCATCGGGAAGAAAGTGCGCGTCTTGATGATCCTTGATCGCTTGGACAAACTCGCCGGGTACTTCGTCGTTGATTCCGAGTATGAAACCGGGGTCGATTTCGTCGGCGTGCGAGACGACCGCGAGAAAGACCATCAGCAGCAACGCAAATCTGTTACGTGTCATGTCGGATACCTCCGGTGACTCCAACTAACAATCAGTGGCTCTACCATTCGCGCGCGTCCCCGACAACAGGGAACGCTATTAGGTCTTCACTGTTTCGAGGAACACGCTCTCGTCGTCGTCGGACTCCTCGAACATCACGTGGACGCGTTGGTTTTCATCGGTATCAAGTTTGAGGGCGCAGTAATCTGCTTGAATCGGCAGCTCCCTGCATCCTCGGTCGACCAATGTCACGAGCCTGACCATACCCGGGCGTCCGAAGTCGGAAATCTCATCCAGCGCTGCTCGAACTGTCCGGCCTGTGAAGAGCACGTCGTCTACCAACAAGATATCGATGTCCGTTATGTCGAAGGGAAGTGTGCTACCGTGAACTGTCGGGCGTGGGCCGAGCCGCGAGAGGTCGTCCCGATAGAAGGTGATGTCCAGCTCGCCGTGGTGAACCGTTGTCTTGTATTTCTTTTCAAGGATCGCTCGGATACGGTCGGCGAGGATTATGCCACGCGTTCGGATGCCCAGGATCACGAGCTGCTCCGGCGAAGGAAACTCCTCGATAATCTCGGCGGCGAGCTTGTTGATGGCTGTCTTCAGCTGTCGCGCGCTCAGCAAGACCTTGCCGGTGCGCTTAGCGGGCTTGCGCGTTTTCTTGGCGGGCGCTTTCGCCTTCTTTTCAGCAGGTGCTTTCTTCGTCGCGCGAGGTGCCATGAGAATCTAGCCTTGTGAGGGAATGGAACCGGCTGCGATGTCGCTGCGGTATCGGCAACCATCGAAGTGAATCGACGATGCGAGATCGTAGGCGCGTCTGCGCGCCACCGCAAGCGTTCTGTCCCAAGCGGTGCAGCACAGCACGCGCCCGCCAGCGCTCACTAGCCTGCCTTCTTCGTCGATTGCCGTTCCCGAATGAAAGACCATCTCGTTTGCGCCGAGCTGGCGGCCATCAAGTCCCTTGATTCGGTAGCCGGTGGAGTATTCTCCGGGGTAGCCGCCGCTGGTGATCACGACCGTGATGCAGTGATCGGGGCGAGTCGTGATGCCCGACGGCGAAGGCGAGTGCCCGTGGGCTCCGGAGTTAAACTCACCGAGACGGCCCTCCGCGCAGGCCAGAAGCAGTGCGCCGAAATCGCCGTCGATCAGCGGAAGGACCGCCTGCGTTTCCGGATCGCCGAAGCGGCAATTGTACTCCAATACCTTGGGTCCGTCCTTTGTGAGCATTAGCCCGGCGTAGAGTACGCCACGGAAGTCGATGCCCCGCGCCCGGAGTCCGTCGAGCGTCGGACGGAGGATCTCGCCAAAGGCAGCCGTGAAGAACTCTTCACCAATCTCAGCAGGCGCGAATGCGCCCATGCCGCCGGTGTTAGGTCCTTCGTCGCCGTCGAAAGCGCGCTTGTGATCTCTCGCCGGAACGAGTGGGAGGACGGTGTGGCCGTCGCAAAGGGCGAGAATCGAAAGCTCCTCGCCTTCAAGGCACTCCTCGATCACCACCCGCGTGCTGGCTTCACCGAAACGGTGGCGGTTGAGGTTTTGATCGATAAAGTCGTCTGCTTCCTGCTGACTGTTGACAATTGCGACTCCCTTCCCTGCGGCGAGGCCATCGGCCTTGATGACACAAGGAAACCCGAGCTTTGCGGCGTAGGCTGCGGCGAGGGCTGGGTCGACGAAGACGTCGCCCTTTGCAGTTGGGACGCCGATTTCATTGAGGAAACTTTTTGCCCATGATTTGGAGGCTTCGAGCTGCGCGCCATCTTTCCCTGGGCCGAATGTGGCGATGCCGAGACCGCGGCACTCGTCGGCGAGGCCCTCGGCGAGGGGTGCTTCCGGGCCGATGACGACAAGGTCTACCGCGCGGTGCTTGGCGTAGGCAGCCCATGCGACAGCGGAGTCGAGGGATAGCTGCGGGGTATCAGCGTGCCGCCCGATCCCCGGATTGCCGTTCGGGCAAATGATGCGCGAGATGCTCGCTGAGCGGGCAAGTCGCCACGCCAAGGCGTGCTCCCTGCCTCCGTTGCCAACCAATAGGACTTTCATTTAATCCGATCCAATTTTGAATACCAGCGGGAATAAGTATCGGTTGCAAGTGCTTGGTGAGCAAGGGAATGCCGTTTTTATTGAACACTTCGTGGTCCGGGTCGCTCCCATAAGCAAAGAGAATTCAGCACTATACGCCAAAATCGTGACAGGCAATCGCTCCAACTGTTCACGTAAACGACACGATGCTGTAAAAAATGTTTGCTTTGAAGTATCTTCGGCCCTATTGTCGGCACATCAGGTTATGGGGAAATGAGACTTCCCCGAGTTTACGTCTTTTTAAGATGGTATCGCTGACATTGTCGGCGAGGGGTGTTTATGCCTGCCAGCGGCCCTCAACTCGGACAAAGTGCATCGTCCCCGCATCTTTACTCAAGGAGCTAGAAGCTTCCATGAAACGTTCCTCTTTTAGGTTTGCCACAGTGGTCGGAGCGCTTTGCGCGACCTCCATGGCACTCACCCCGGTGGCAATGGCGCAAGACGACGCCTGCGCCACGACCAGCCAGTCTCTCGCATCGGGCGGTTCTGCCGTTTTCGATACGACGGGACTCGGTAACCTCGCTGCGCCGGCATGTTCTGGTAGCGGCGGCAACGACGGCTCGGATATCTGGATCTCCCTCACGGGCCTCACGCCGGGTAACAACTACGAGGTCGAGACACTCTTGACTGGCACCATCGACGACACGTCGATTGAGGTCTTCGATGCGTGCGGCGGTACAGCCATCGCATGTAACGACGACAA
>JAUIJJ010000161.1 GCA_030431385.1 bacterium
CAACAATCTGGTGTTCGACGCGCTGCAAAACCACAAGTACAAGCGCGAGCGCGGCTCGAGCTGGGGGCTGTTCTGGACGGTCGGCGGCATCGACCTGATCCAAGCCCTGGACGGCATGAGCGGCAAGCAACTCTTCCCAGCTGGCAAAAAACGCGAGGTGTTGGGAGGACCCTTCTCAACCGAAGAGCTACTACCAATCGCATTCAACACCTCGCCGTCGGGGGTTTTCACGAGCCTCGGATTGATAGCGAATAGTCATTCGACGTCGCCAGTGGTTGCAGCGTGGATTTCGAGTATCAGGGGTATTGTGTCGGCTTCACCTACACGCTTGGATGACGCGTCGGCATTGGCCCTATTGCGCTTGATGATTGCTGACGGCGCGGGAAGACAAGACTTTCTGACAACGGCGTGGGAAGGGCGGTGGGCAGCTATCTTAGACGAGGAACCATCTGCTCGCAACGCTGTGCTCTTTCAACACGTTTCTTCGATGGCAGTAGAAATCATACATTATCTCGGAAGTGCAGGCTTCTGGAGTCAGATGGAAGCTTGGGGTAGCAGGTTAGATACATGGGTCAGACCGGGGCATTGTGGTCGCGAAATGTGGCGAGATATTGCACGGGGAGCATCCAACGCGATGAGGGCCTACGGGAACGCGTCTGAATCCGATCCGTTCGCTCTAATGAAACTTGAACCTTGGTGGGAGAAACTGGCGCTGGCGGTCGAGAAGTACCCGGACGACGTCGTAGTTCGAAAGATCGAGTTAAGAGGAGCAATCAACGCAGTGGCGCAGTTCGGAAAGTCCCCGCTGGAGAAGCCACAGTACCGGGAAGGGTTGGTAAGATGGGGAGATCGGCTCGAGGCTGCGCTGAGGTTCACTGTTGACGGGCGAGAGCACCGGATTCGTCGAGTCGTCGCGGGGTTCAATGCCCTTGTCAATTTCGGGCACGCCTCAAGGATTGAACATGTTCACTTGAAGGATTTGCGAAAATGGTCCCGTTTTCTGAGAGAATCTGTTGAGAACGAAACACACCATCCGGAGTGTGATTTGTTCGTCGCAGAGAGTGCGGGCAATGCAATCAATACATACGCAGCAGTCGGCATTGCCTCACCCGAGAATGATACAGATATCGAAGCGTGGCGCAATTGTCTGGCAAGCTTGGCAAACAGGAAAGGCCAGCGTCAAGAGACCAAAAAGTTTCTCGCGAAAGCTGTCTCCGCAGCGATCACTCATTATTGCGCCGCATCCAATGATTCGACCGAGCTAAATGGGCGGATCGAGCCATGGTGGGAGATTGCAAGTCTTCTCATTAAGCAATCTTCGCATGATCGCGAAACGATGCTTCCACTTGCTGAATGTTCGGTAAATGCTATTGCCGCCTATTCGCGAGTATCATCGCTGGAAGAGGAATGTTCCGATGAATTCGAAGCTTGGGGTAGAAGGTTGGAGTTCGCAGCACGAGAGTTTCGTGGAGACTCAGTCTTTGACACGCAAGAGGCAATGGGTGCGTATAATGCGATTTTTCACTACGGGCGCAGAAGAATGTGGCCGTATCTGGAAGGGTGGTATGCCCGTTTGCATAGAGTTGCCATTCGCAATCCGTATGACTTACACATTTTGGAGATAACGCGTCATGTGACGCTTTCGTCTGTTGTGGACAAGGCATCCTTTGAAGATTGGATCAGAGCATGGGTCTTTCTAGAGTACTCTCCGTGGACGGCAATTCCAATGAACGACGGGCAGACGTTTGTATTCGACTATCTGCTGAAACTCGCAAGTCGGCCCGGATCGACTCCGCCGCCACAGTACGTCTTGTCACGGATGTCCCAGATTTCATCTCTTTTTAAGTCCTGCTACTCGATGGTCGAGCGGTGGGCCGGAGAAGGATTGCCCCTCCATGAGCATCACCGATTGTGGCAACATCGTCGATATATTCGGAATTGGGGAAGGCCGTTGCTTCACGCCTTTGCAGAGGCTTTAGGCGAGGACATCCTAAACGACGCTCTCAATGATCCGTGGTGGACAGCGGAGGAGTTAGCGATGATCGCTCGTAGATTGGAGACCGGCGAAGGGCCGCTCCCCTCGTAGGTGATGCCTCCCCGCCGCGCCTACTTTGCTGCGGTGGGTGTGAAGACTGTTTTCCATTCTTCTTCGTTGAGTGTTTCGCGGAGGTTGTCTCGTTGTTTGAGGGCTTCAGCGTGGAACGCTTGGCGTTGGTTGGCGGCGCTTTCGAAGATCTGGGCGTAGTCGGCTTTGGTGGAATCGAAGTCAGCGTGGACTGATGCGAGCTGCTCGACGTCTGTGCGTAGTTGCTCGAGGTACTCGGTCTGGCACGCGGAGATCGCGTCGACGATTTCCACGGCGCTGTCGCGTCGGGCGGAGTCTTCGATGCTCGCTTCGATTCGCGTTTTGACGACCTCCGGCGAGGCGTCTCCGAAAACTGAAAACAGAAGTCCGATCAGGAGTGCGATCAGCATATCAGGCTCCTTTGCCGCTGGCTTGTATTTTCTCGAATGTTTCCCGGAGTAGATCGATGTGAATGTCGGAAAGCTTGGCCCATTCTTCCGGGGTCGAGGCCGCTTTCATTTCGAGGAGGATCGAGAGGATGTCCGCCTGGTGGGCCGCTCGGGTCGAATCGTATGCCTTCAGCGCCTGCGAAATTTGGGCGGAGGTGACGTTGTAATCCGCGTTTAGCTTCGTGAGCCGTTCGTTGAAGTCCTGGGTGTCGCTTTGGAGCGCGCCGACGGCCTGTTCCAACCGCCCGGCAATCTCGGTGAGCTGCGCGGATCGCTCGATGTCCTTCACCGAGAGGATGTGGGCGTTGAGCCGTTCCATGGCCGAGGGCTTGGAGCACGACACCAGCAGTAGCGGAGTGATCAGGAGGAGCAGCACGAGGGCGGCCCTCGACAGGATCATGGTGGCCTTGTTCATTCCTGAGTCTCCGCGAGAGTTGAGTAGAGAGTGCGAGCGATCCATCATGTCGCACTTGGGTGCCGGGGAGTCAAGCGACGCGTCGGGTTGTGGCGCGCGCGTGGCGGCTCTGCGCTTTCCCGCGTTCTGACCCGTTTTCCTTTGACAGCGCTTCCGATGGCTCACTACGTTCCTCGACTCGTTTCGCCCGCCGGGTGACTGGCGGGCTTATGCCCTTTTGTCCGGAGTTGTATGGATTTCTTAGCTCACATCGTATTGCTGGCCCAAGTTGAACCAAAAGCGCCAGAACAGCCCTCGGCGTTTAGCCCCGGGTTCTTCGTCGTGATGATTATTATCATCTTCGGGTTTTACTTCCTGATCCAGCGCCCGCAGCGCCAACGGGAGGCTGAAAAGCTCGTTGAGCGCGAAGGCATGAAGAAGGGCGATCCCGTGGTCAGCATCGGCGGTATTCACGGCAAGGTCGTTCGAGTGAACAAAAACAGGGACACGGTGACGGTCGAGGTGGCGAAATCCTCCGATGGTAAGAGCGTCGAGATGGAGTTCAACAAGACCGCCGTGAACGCAGCTCCGAAGGAAGAGCCTTCGGAAGAGAAGCCCGAAAAGGGCGCTGAGAATTCCAAAAAGAAGAAGTAGAGGTCCGAGTCGGTAAGCGCCGACTGCTTTGAAGATGTCCCAGGTGATCCCCAACAAAGGCCCAGCGTCCCGTCGCCGGCATATCGATGTCGACGAGCTGATCGCGAAGGCAGGTGCGAAGAAGCCTCGCTATCGCAAGGTCTCCTTCGACGACGTGCGCAAGGACGCCGAGGTGCTCGCTCTTATTCAGGGGGCCGATAAGCATCTGGAAGCCATCGGCTTTACTGATCACGGGATTCGTCACATCGCCCGGGTCTCTACTCGCGCGATGCACATCTGCAAGGAACTGGGCCTTCCCGAGCACGACATGAATTTGGCAGGGATTTCAGGGTATCTCCATGACATCGGCAACTCGGTTCACCGGGTGCGCCATGCTCAGTCGAGTGCGCTCCTTGCCTATCCCATCCTTTCGAGGATGAAGATGGACCCCATCGACATCGCCGCCGTGATGGCTGCCATTGGCAACCATGACGAGGGCGAGGGCGAGCCGGTCAACAATGCGTCGGCGGCGTTGATCCTGGCGGACAAATCGGACGTGCTGCGGCAGCGAGTGCGCAGCGCCACACCGATGCTCACCCGTGATATCCACGACCGCGTGAACTACGCGGCGACCGATAGCCAGATGGATGTCGACAAGGAAGGCCACATGATCACCTTGCGGCTGACCATCGATACCCGAGTTTCACCGGTCATGGAGTACTTCGAGATTTTCTTGGGCCGTATGGCGATGTGTCGCCGGGCTGCCTATTTCTTGAATTGTGATTTTGTGTTAGTCATCAACGGAACCCGGCTCCTCTAAAGCCGGAACTGCAGGAGAGGCGAAAGCGCCATGAACAAAGCATTTGATAATCGATTTTTCCTCACGTTGGGTGTGGCGGCGGTGTGCCTTTGGCTCATCTGGCCGACCATTCAGTACTTTACCCTCGTGAATCAAATGGGCGGATCGCCCACGGTTGAGCAGGTCGCCGAGCGCGACAGGATGCTGGAGGAAAGCAGCGTCATCCCGCTGGGCCTCGACCTTCAGGGCGGCGCAGAGTTTCTCCTCACCGTCGACAAGGACCTCCTCCGCCGTCGTTCCTTGGAGAAGAAGTCCCAGTCCCTGCGCACGATCTTCGCCCGCGACGACGTCCCGGCCACGATCTCCTACGAGGTCGAGGCGGAGGGCGATGGTCAGGTCGACCTCACGATCGTCAATTCCGAAGACATCGACATCGCCACGCTGATCCTCGACGAAGAGCTGACGCGCATCGGCCTGTCCGCAGCGGGCGACATTCGCTCGGACTTGGAAGACGGCTCGATCAGCCTCTATCCCGATACCAGCGAAGACGCCGAGATCATCCAGAACTCAATCGAGGGCGCCCTCAAGGTGCTCAAGAAGCGCATCAACGAATTCGGCCTCACTCAGCCCGAGATCGGCCGCGTCGGCGACGACCGCATCCGCGTCGCGATTCCTGGTGAGAACGACCCCGAACGCATTCGCGAGTCGCTTCTCAAGACGGCTTCGCTCGAATTCCGCATGGTTCACCCTAACTCGACCACGCTGCTGCCGAACTTCATCGAAAACGGCGCCTTCATCCAGAACGAAGCTGGCGACCCCCTCGGTACCGGCATCATCAAAGACGAGTTCATGGAGGAGCGGGTCGATCCCCGCACACAGAAGCTGACGAAAGTTCTCAGTGCAGACATCCCGGGTGTTCCCGATGGCTACGTAATCCGCCTCGGCCGCGAGGTCTTCATCGACCCCGGCACCGGAATGGAGATCCCGGAGAAGTCCATTGATAACTTGGTCTACATCCTGAAGGCAGAGGCACCTCTCACTGGGCAGGACCTCTCTCGCGCGTACTCGTTCACGAATCCTCAGGACCTTCAAAACCCGATTCAGGTCGGCATCGAGTTCAACAGCCACGGCGCAGAGACCTTCGCCCAACTGACTCGCGACAACGTCGAGCAGCGCTTCGCGATCCTCCTCGATGACATTGTCTACTCCGCACCGGTCATCAATGAGCCGATCACCGGCGGCAGCGCGACGATCCGCGGCGGCTTTACGCAGGCCTCCGCTCGCGACCTGTCGGTTGTGCTCAAGGCTGGTGCGCTTCCCGCGCCGCTCGTTCCGATTCGCGAGAACACCGTCGGCGCGTCCCTCGGTGCCGAGTCGATTCGCGATTCGGCCAGAGCGCTGATGTACGGCGGAGCCTTCCTGGTCCTCCTGATGCTGTTCGTCTACCGTTCCGCAGGCGTCGTGGCGCTCTGTGCCATGACCCTCAATATCATGATGATTCTGGCGATGCTCGCGCTCATGGGCGCGACGCTGACGCTCTCCGGCATTGGCGGCATCTTGCTCACAATGGGTATGGCGGTTGACGCCAACGTGCTCATTTACGAGCGACTGCGTGAAGAGCTGGAAAGCGGCAAACCCCTGCGCGGAGCGATCAATGCCGCATTTGGCAGGGCCGCCTCCGTTATCGTCGACGCGAACGTCACGACCTTGCTCCCCGCCCTCATGTTGGTTCTCTTCGAAGTGGTCGAGGGTAGCGTGAAGGGTTTCTGGCTCGCACTTGCCATCGGCCTCCTCGCCAACCTCTTCACTGGCCTCTTCGTGACGCGGACTCTGTTCGAGTCATGGTACGCGATGTTCAAGAAGATCGGCGTCGGCCCGCGACTCATCAAAGCGCCGAAGTTTGAGTGGCTTAAATACCGCTTCGTCGGTGTCGGCTTCTCCCTCGCCATCACTGTCGTTGCGCTTGGCTACCTCGGCGTCAAAGGCCCGAACCTCGGCATCGACTTCACCGGTGGCGTGCTCAGCATTGTTGAGGTCACCGACGAGAACGCCTCTCAATCGGACATCGTTGACCTCTTCGACGAAGACTTCCCAGACGTTCGCGTGGTCCGCGTGATGAACAAGGACCAGTGGCAGCTGACCCTTCCCCAGACCATTAACCCGGAAACAGGTGAGGATTACGAGCTGACCGAGATGAACGCCATGATCGAGCAGGCATTCGCCTCCGCCTATCCCGGCGAGTTCGAGATCGAAAGCTCCGAATCCATGGAAGCGCTGGTCGGCAATGAGTTCGCCTGGACAGCGGTATGGATGGTGTTCTGGAGTTCTATCATCATCCTGGCATACATCGCGATGAGGTTCCAGTGGGTCTTCGGTGCTGGCGCGCTGCTCGCCCTCTTCCACGACGTGTTCCTGTCGCTTGGTGTCTTCAAACTGCTGGGCCACTCGCTCACGCTGGACATCGTCTCCGCGCTGCTGATCATTCTCGGCTACTCGGTCAACGATACCATCGTCGTCTTCGACCGCATCCGAGAGAAGATGGAAGAGCACGTCAGCCACTCGCTGTACGACATCATGAACGCCGCGATCAACGAAACGCTCTCGAGAACGATCTTCACCTCCGGCACGACCTTCATCGCCGTCTTGAGCATGTTCCTCTTTGGTGGCTCGGGGCTGACCGACTTCGCGCTGATCCTGTTGCTGGGTATCTTCTTCGGAACCTACTCATCGATCTTCATCGCCGGTTCGCTGGTCTACTACATGTTGAACAGCAAGGGCGGCAGGCCGAAGATGCAGAACAAGAAAGCCCAGGCTCGCATCGCCCCCCAGAAGATGACCACGGGGTGAGCGGTGGACGACCCGAGACAGTAACGAACCACGATCTGCCCCGGAAGCGTCGCCTCCGGGGCAGAGTTTTTTTACGACGGAAATGGGGGATTTTTTCTGAGTTCTCTGTAAATCGAGGGGCTGCGTTCGCCATAAGTTCGCTTCCGAGGGGGAAATCGCCCTGCGCCGCGAAAATCCCACTCGTTTGACGCGAAAACGACTTGACGAGTGCCGTCAGGCCTACCTATTTCTTAGACATTCTGGCCGAGGAGTAGCTCTCCCTTTGCCCCACGAACGGTCTACTGGTGCTGCAAAACCTGAGCCGAAGGTCCAGAACTCACTCCCACACTCCAAACAGGAGGTAATACATGAACAAGAGAAGTCTTCTGACTCTCACAACAGTATTTGCCTTGGTTTTGGCAGTTTTCGGGACGGTTTCGACGGCTTCCGCCGCACCGGCGACGTGACAATGTGGGGCGCCTTTCACCTGCTCCGCAGCACCGCCCAACAGATGATCAAACAGGGCACGCCCGGCGCCATCGTGCTCGTCAGCTCTCCCCACGCCTTCATCCCCGCCCCGCGCTCCATGGCCTACAACATGTCCAAGGCAGCCCTGGAGCACATGGGCAAAACTGCGGCCATCGAGCTCGCCGAGCACCGGATTCGCGTCAATATGATCCAACCTGGCTGGACGGACACGCCAGGTGAGCGGAAGTTTGCCAGCGAGGAGACCCTGCAGCGAGCGGGGGCCAAGGTCCCGCTGGGGCGACTGGGAACGGCCGAAGAGATGGCGGACGCAATTCTGTTCCTCGCCGACCCTCGACACGAATACATGACCGGCGCCAATCTGCTGGTTGATGGCGGCATTAGCCTCCCCTGGTGGGCCAATCGCGGATCGGCCGCCCCGGGCGACTAAAACTCACAAGCCTGGCGGCGTGCTGGAAAACGCCTGCGCACCCCAAGTAACGGAGGCGATTGGACCCCAGGTTGCGAGCTCGCGTTGGGATTTGGAAGTTGGTGATCAGCTCAATTCGTTCAATTGCTCTCGACCACCTCAACCACCGCCAGCGCGACGTTGCCGGCCGCTCGTTCCCAGGCCTCGTCCCGCGACGAAAACCATCGCCGTCGGTCGC
>JAUIJJ010000162.1 GCA_030431385.1 bacterium
GCTCATCAGGCGGTCCCGGGCATATCACGAAGCTGCCGCCGGTCTGGACTGCCTCTGTAATCTCGATATCCCAACAATTGTCGCACCCGCCGGAGCCGAACTTGGCAGTCAACATCTCTGGAGCACACAAGAGAATGGCCCCCGCTAGCATGACTTTCGTAAGTCTGATTATTCGTGTCCACCTTCCTCGTTGATATTGAGGAATCGTTCACTCGTGGCCTCCCTGTGTCAATTGTTCAAATGAAAGGTTTTTTATGATAGGACTATTGGCATTGAGTCGGATTTCAAACCTCCATCAGCTCTCGATTAAAAACTATGACCGACACAAAGCCGGAAGTGCCATGCACCCGATCTGAGCTATCCGTGCTGAGTTTGCCTCTTCATGCCGCGCCAAACACCCCGCCCCTCTTCCCTCTTGCACTCCCGACGGTCCAATTGTCAGACTCGGTAACGCTTGAAACCCGGTCCGCCGTTGGTGGATCGCGAATTTTTTTGGGAACCGGAAGCTCATGGGACTGCTCCACGATTGCGTGCGCGTCGTTGAAGGATGGCACAAGGACACCGAGAAGGAAGTCCGCCGTGCGCGGGGGGACGAGGCTCTCGGGGCCGAGATGATGCAGAAGTGGAACGACGCCGTCGCTGCGGTTCCCAAAACCCACACCTTTATCGGAACTGAGGTACCGAAGGTCGCCCTGCCGCTGCTCGACGAACCGGGCGCGGTGATGCGTTACCTGCGCAGCGAGGGCCTTCCCGGCGAGTTTCCCTTCACCTACTCCGCCTATCCGACCCAGTACCTCATCGAGGAAGACGCCATCGGCGAGGAGCCGACTCGCATGTTTGCGGGCCTCGGCCTTCCCGAGGACACGAACCAGCGATTCAAGCTGCTCTCGGAGAACCAGCGCTCGCACCGGTTGAGCACCGCGTTCGACGGCCCGACCCTTTACGGGATGGACGCCGACGACGAGGGTGTGCTCGGGAAAGTCGGCGAGGGCGGCGTTTCCGTCTCGACCGTCGACGACATGGAACGCCTCTTCGACGGGTTTGATCTTCAGGCCAAGACCACCTCGGTTTCCATGACGATCAACGGTCCCGCACCGATCCTCCTCGCGCAGTTCATCGCCGCCGCCGTGAAGCGCGAGTTGAAGTCGCAGTTCAACGGTTCCAAGCCCGACGCCGAGGCCCGCGAGAAGGTGAAGCGCGAGGTCATGGCGAAGCTGCGCGGCACCGTGCAGGCTGATATTTTGAAGGAAGTTCAGGCCCAGAACGAAACGCTCTTCCCCATCCAGCCGAGCCTTCGGCTTCTCGGCGACATGGTGGCGTACACGGCGGACTACATGCCGCGCTGGTATCCGATCAGCATCAGCGGCTACCACATCGCCGAGGCTGGCGCGGACCCGGTCGAGCAACTAGCCTTTACCGTCGGGAACGGGATCTTCTACGTCGGCGAGTTTCACCGGCGAAAGATGGACCTGAGCAAGGTCGTCCCTCGGCTGAGCTTCTTCTTCCAGTTTGATTACGATTTGGAAAGCGCCGTGATCGGCCGCGTCGCGAGGCGAATTTGGTCCATCGCGCTAAAGCAGCATTTCGGCATCGATGATCCCCGCGCGTTGCGGCTAAAATTCCACGCGCAAACGAGTGGTCGCTCTCTGACCGAGCAGGGGCTGCTCAACAACATCACGCGCACCGCCACGCAGCTGTTCCTCTCGCTCGCCAACAACACCAACAGCGCCCACAGCAACGCCTACGACGAGGCGATCACCACACCCACGGCAGAAGCCGCGCGCATCGCCAGCCAAACGCAGGCGCTGCTGCTGGAAGAAACCGGCCTCTTCCGCCACATGATGGGGCTTTTCAGCCAGTCGCCGGGCATGGGCATCGTCACCGACCAGGTGGAAAAGGGCGTCTTGGAGGTGTGGGAAGAAATGGACCGGCTCGGCGGAGTGATGGCGGCGATTGATTCGCGCTACACCCGTGCGCGGATTCAGGACAGCTTCTACTCCCGCCAGTCGCAAATCGCCAGTGGCCTGCGCCACATCGTCGGCGTGAACTGCTACACCAACCCCGACGAGCAGCGCCCCAGCGTCGAGCTTTCCCGCACACCACGCGACCAGCGCGACTTTCAGGCGGGCCGCGTGAGGGAGTTCAAGAACCGTAACAGCGAGCAGGCCAACGCCGCGCTCGGGAAGCTCCGCGAGTCCGCCCTCAAGCACGAAGACGACACCAACGTGTTCAGCGTCCTCGTCGACGCCGTCGAGCACGCCTCCCTCGGCCAGATCGTGACCACGCTCCAGGATTGCTGGGGCAAGTTCCGGCCGATGGTCTAAGCCGCAAAGAAAATAAAAGGAATTCCAATGATCCGCATCGCATCCGCACAGGGATTTTGGGGCGATTGGCCCCAGGCTCCCGCCATGCAGCTTCGCTCCGGCGAGATAGACTATCTCGTCTTTGATTACCTCGCCGAAGTCACCATGAGCATCATGCAGAAACTCCGCATGCGCGACCCTTCCAAGGGTTACGCCACAGATTTCGTGACGACGGTGGAGGACATCCTGCCCGATCTGCTCGACCGCAAGGTCCGCATCATTTCCAACGCTGGCGGTGTGAACCCGCTCGGCTGCGCGGAAGCGATCATCGAGGTCGCCAAGCGCGTCGTCCCCGGGCGCGAGCTGAAAGTCGGCGTCGTTTACGGCGACGACATCCTCGAGAACGTCCAGCAGCTTCCGCTGAAGGAACTCGACCCGCAGGCACCAAAACTTTCCGACCTCAAGGACAAGCTCATCGCCGCCAATGTCTATTTTGGCGCACGCCCCATCGTCGCGATGCTCGAAGAGGAGTGCGACATCATCGTGACTGGCCGCGTCACCGATACCGGGCTGACGCTCGCGCCGATGATGCACCATTTCGGAGTGAAGTGGGACGATTGGGACGCCCTCGCGACGGGGATCGTCGCGGGGCACATCCTCGAATGCGGCGCCCAGTCCAGCGGCGGCAATTTCCTTGGGCGGCCTCTCGCCATCGATGAACTGGAGCAAATTGGCTTTCCCATCGCCGAGTTCCATTCCCCAACCGAATTCTACGTCACGAAGCACGAAAGCCTCGGCGGATGCGTCACGACGCAGACGGTGAAGGAGCAACTCCTCTACGAAATCGGCGACCCGAAGGACTATATCACCCCCGATGTCGTGGTAGACTTTTCGACGATCAAGGCAACCGCCAGCGGCGAAAACCGCGTAGCGGTGAGCGGCGTGAAGGGCGATCCGGCGACGGATAGTTACAAGGTGTCCTGCGCATATCAGGACGGCTACATCATGAACGCAACGCTGGTTTACGCCTGGCCCGATGCTGCGAAGAAGGCCGCCGACGCCGGGGAAATCGCCCGCCGACGCGCAGAGCATCTCGGGCTTCGGCTCACTGATTTCCGCGTGGATGTCGTCGGCGCAGGCGCGTGCCACATGGGCGCGCATACCGCAGCTGAAGGCAATCCGGTGGAAGTGACGCTTCGTCTCACCGCGAGGAGCGACCACAAAGCGGACCTCGCGCGGCTCGGGCAGGAAGTCGTCCCCCTCGTGCTGACCGGACCCTCCGGCGCGACGGGCTTTGCCGGCGGACGCCCACGCCCCAGCGATGTTCTGGCCTACTGGCCGGGCCTCCTCGACAAGGACGCCGTCACCCCGAAGACACGCATTTTTTCCTCGACGAACACCCCCGAGGCCGCTACAACCTGAGCCATACCCTGCTCGATCGGCTTCTTGCCGATATATACGCGGAAAGCCCCTTACGCCTGCCCCTCACCCATCCCACCGTGAGGGGCTTTTCGTTTTTAGTGCCCGGCGGTGCCTTCTCATCAGGGGTTCCACTAGGTTTGGGACCGCTCTCTCATCATCGATATGCGGAACGGAGAATTCAGGTTGCGACCTAATTGAGTGCAGGAGACACAATCCGACGTGACTTAGGAATAGTAGGTGACTCGATTCTCTTCGCAAAAGAGATCGGCTACCACGATCAAGTTTTCAGTCTCTGTGAAGCTACAGAGGACGCCGTGTCCGAGGGTGAGGCACCACGTTGAACCGCAATCCGAAACCGCCGAAACTGGCCACATTCGCCAATTCGATCAGAGGAGAGTCCTTACGTGAATGGTAAGCTAAAGTACGCGATGCTGTACGTCCTGCTTGCGCTAGGCGTTGCTCAGGCATCAGCACAGGAAAAGCCCAACATCCTTGTCATCTGGGGTGACGATATCGGGACATGGAACATCAGCCACAACAATCGCGGCATGATGGGCTACAAGACGCCAAACATCGACCGTATCGCTCGTGAAGGTGTCGCGTTTACGGATTACTACGGCCAGCAGTCATGCACAGCCGGTCGCGCTGCGTTCCTGAATGGCAGTGTACCCGTCCGCACTGGTATGACCAAGGTCGGCATGCCCCACGCCACGCAGGGCTGGCAGATGGGCGACGTCACCTTTGCGACAGTGCTCAAGGAGCAGGGATACTCGACCGGTCAGTTCGGCAAGAACCATCAGGGTGACCTCGACGAGCACCTCCCGACGATGCATGGCTTCGACGAGTTCATGGGCAACCTCTACCATCTCAACGCAGAGGAAGAACCCGAGAACCGCGACTATCCCGGCGACCTGGAACTGGCTAATGGCAAGTCCTTCGACGAACAGTTTGGCCCGCGCGGCGTCATCAAGGCGAAGGCGCTCCCTGATGGCAGGCAGCAGATCGAAGACACTGGGCCCCTCACCAAGAAGCGCATGGAGACGATTGACGAGGAAACCATCGCCGCCGCCAAGGAATTCATCCAGCGCAAGCAAGACGACGGCGAACCGTGGATGTGTTGGTGGAACGCCACTCGCATGCATTTCCGCACACACGTCAAGGACGAGCACAAGAACCTGGCCGGGCCGCAATCCGACGAGTATGCCGACGGCATGGTCGAGCACGACATGATGGTGGGCGAACTGCTGGCGTTGCTCGATGAAATGGGCATTGCCGACAACACGATCGTTCTCTACTCAACGGACAATGGTCCCCACTACAACACTTGGCCGGATGCCGGCATCACGCCGTTCCGCAAGGAAAAAAACTCCAACTGGGAAGGCGCTTACCGTGTGCCGGCATTTGTTCGCTGGCCCGGAAAGTTCCCCGCCGGTGTGACAGTTAACGGCATCGTCGCGCACGAGGACTGGCTCCCGACTTTTGCCGCTGCGGCTGGCGAACCGAACATCAAGGAGAAGTTGAAGGAAGGCGTCGAACTCAACGGCAGGCAGTACCGCAATTACATCGACGGTTACAACATGATCGATTACCTGTCAAAAGCGGATACCTTCAAGACCGTTGATGAAGACCAGAAGTCTAGCCCGCGCAAGGAGTTCATTTACGTGGCAGACGACGGAAAGGTCTGCGCGATTCGCGTGGGCGACTGGAAGGCCGTGTACCTGGAGAACCGCTCAGAGCAATTGCAGATCTGGCGCGAGCCGTTCATCAAGCTCCGCATGCCTCTCCTCTTTAACCTGCGCCGCGACCCATTCGAACGGGCTCAGCACAACTCGAACAACTACCATGACTGGGTGATCGACAGAGCCTATATGTTCGGCCCGATGCAAGTCGTCGCCAGCAAATTCCTCACGACGATGAAGGACTACCCGCCCAGCCAGACACCGGGTGACTGGAGTCTTTCTACTCTTGAGGAGCAGATCAAGAGCATGACCGTCGGTGGTAGCTAAGAAGACAGCCCTCATCGAAACCATCAAAGTGGGCGCCCCCAAAGGGCGCCCACTCCTCACTTTTGAAAGACATCAAGGAGACCAGTTTCATGATTAAGACCTTGTTACTGTCCGCCTGCTTGCTGCTCCAGACTGCCGCCATCGGCGCGCAGCCGCTTCCGTCCTGGAACGACGGCGATGCAAAGCAATCCATCATTTCCTTCGTCGAGCGCGTTACGAAGGAAGGCACTCCCGACTTCGTCCCGCCCGCCGAGCGCATCGCAACCTTCGACAACGACGGGACGCTCTGGGCTGAACAGCCAGCTTACTTTCAGCTCATTTATGCTATCGACCGTGTGAAGGCTTTGGCCCCGGAGCATCCTGAGTGGAAGACGACGGAACCGTTTGCTTCGGTGCTGAAGGGCGACATGAAGGCAGTGGCCGCGTCCGGTCACGAACGGCTGGCCGAGCTTATGGCCGTCTCCCATGCCGGAATGACGATTGATGAGTTCAGTGAGCAGGTGAGCGATTGGCTCGCGACCGCCAAGCATCCGAAGACCGGCCGCGCATACAACGAGATGATCTACCAGCCGATGCTCGAAGTCCTCGAGTATCTCCGCGAAAACGGGTTCAAGACGTTCATCGTTTCCGGAGGTGGCATCGAGTTCATGCGGGTCTTCGCAGAGGAAACCTACGGGATCCCACCCGAGCAAGTGGTAGGCTCCAGTCTGAAGATGAAGCTCGAAGAGCGCGACGGTGTTCCCGTCCTCGTCAAGCTTGCCGAAATCGACTTGATCGACGATAAGGAAGGCAAACCCGTCGGCATCCAAAGTCACATTGGTCGGCGTCCGATCGCCTCTTTCGGCAACTCGGACGGTGACCTTCAGATGCTCCAGTGGGCAGCGGCAGGCAAGGAGCACCCTTCCTTCTGCCTTCTCGTACACCACACCGACGCCGAGCGCGAGTGGGCCTACGATCGCGATTCGCACATCGGCCAACTCGACAAGGCTTGGGACGAAGCCAACGAGCGCGGCTGGACCGTTGTCGATATGGCGAAGGATTGGAAAACAATCTTCCCCTAGGCGAACGACAGCAGTCACATCGTCATAAAACTCAAGAAGGCTTTCGCAGTGAGGGGTAGTTCCCGGTGCGAAAGCCTTCCGTTTTTTTACCAGAGGAGCTGGTGCGCCTACCCCAGCGCTCTACCCAGATGGTGGGCGAGCTGCTTGCGCCACCAGTGCCAGTGATGCTCCGCGTCATGGCCCCACGTATCGCACTCGTGGCTGATTCCCTTGTCGTGGAGCAGTCCCGCCAGCTTGTGGGTTTGTGGGATGCAGTTATTCTCGTGGGCGCCTTGCCCGACCGTCATTGTGATGTGCGTGTTGTGCCGGATGCGGTCCAGCGGCTCACCCCAGATGTTGTACAGGTAGGCCATGGGATCGTTGAAGTAGCAGTCATCACAGTATTCGCCATCGAGCATCGAGCCAAGGTCGTACTTACCACTCATGCATAGCGCGTAGTTGAAAGTCTCGGGGTGCTTGAGCGCGAAGTTCGCCGCGTGGTAAGCGCCGAAGCTCACGCCGGTCAGCCCAATGCGGATGTCAGGGCTTTTGCAGTCGAAGCGGATCGTCGGAACGAGATTGTTCAGCACGTAGTCTTCGAAGCAGCGGTAGCGCCAGGAGCGGTGGCGAATGTCACCGTCACCGATCCACGTCTCGCCGTCGTTACTTTCTGTGCAGTAGATCTTCAGCTTGCCGGCGTCGATGAGGTGACCGACACAATCGATCATCCCAAAGTTCTCCCAGTCGAAGTAGTTGCCAAGCCCCGAGGGGAAGACGATCAATGGGGTGCCGTAATGACCGTAGGAAATGACATTCATATGACGGCCAATGGCCGGCGACCAAATAGCCTCGTGCCTTCTGAGCATGGGAAACGCGCCTCTCGCTGCGTGAAATGTGCTGCAAGCGGGTACTTGCGAAGCGCACCGGCGAGCAAGCGGAAGTTACTCGCTTTGACAACGAACTGTCAAAGTCACTAGCGCGAAAGTGCCTTTATTTCTACGGTTTCGACTGCTCAAACACTTACTTGGTGCTGAGGTACTGGACGCTGAAGTATTCCTTCGGGTCCGTCCATACCTTCTCGACTTGCCACCCGGTGCGGTTGGCGAGATCGGCGAATTGTTCGAGGCTGTACTTGTGTGAGTTTTCTGTGTGGATGTCTTCTCCGGCTTTGAACTCGAAGGACCGCCCGTCGATCTCGACGACCTGATCGGCGTCGGAGACCAAGTACGATTCCATCCGGCCGAGGGAGTCATTCCATCGAGCTTCGTGGTGAAACTTGGAGATGTCGAAGTTCCCGCCCAGCTCGTTGTTGATGCGTTTGAGGAGGTTGATATTGAACTCGGACGTCACGCCTTCCGAGTCGTCGTAGGCGGCCTTCATTACCTTCGGTTCCTTGCGCAGGTCCGCCCCGATGAGCAGCCCACCGTGTTCGCCAATAAGCCCGGCCAGCCTCTTGAGGAATCCCTCCGCGACTTCCGGCG
>JAUIJJ010000163.1 GCA_030431385.1 bacterium
CTGAGGCTGGCCAAAGAAGAGATCGTCGACGTCGTCGCCGTTGATGTCAAATATCTCCACTGTATCACCGCCGATAGCGAACTGGTAGGCGGAGTCGATGGCGACGATGAAGTCTTGAGGCGGACTCGCTACGTCGATGGAGGTCATCCCGCGAAATCGGTCGCCGCCGGGGAAAACATATGCGCTGCCGCCATTGAGGCCTGCGCCGCCCGATGCCGTCAGTGCGCCGGCGACCAGATCGTTAGTCCCATCCCCGTCGAAATCACCGACGGAAATTTCCTCGCCAAAGTAGTCGTTCCTGATCTCGCCGTAAATTGTCGTGGTGGCGATGGAGTCGGGGAGTCCCGTGGCGAGATTGAGGCGATTGAACGGTCGGAGGGCTGAAGCGTCCCAAAACACTTCGAGCTCGCCTGCGTTGTTCCTGTCGTTCGCGGGGCCATCTCCGCCGCCGCTTCCGCTGAAGCCGAGCTGAGAGATCGCAAGGCCGGAACGAAGGGCACCCGCCGCGACGATGAGCTCCGGCCTGCCGTCGCCGTCCAGATCGCCTGCGTTGTTCGTCGCACCGAATTGATCCTGCGCGTCGCGCCCGTAGATGATCGTCATGGTACTGGAGGTCGAGGCATCGCCGACGCGGATGGGGTTGGAGCCGGGACTCTCGGCGGCGTCCCATGCGATAACCACCGCGCCGGTGTTGGGGCGATTCTCGGGGGCGTCGGAGAGGTCCATTCCCATCACGACGTCCATCTTGTCGTTCAGGTCGAGATCGGCGATTGTCATCCACGATCCCAAACGATCGGAGTTGTTCTCGCCGATGAAGAAGCGAACCCGCTGTTGCGGCGGGAGGTCGCTCATGTCCATCTCCGTCACCGTGTCGCCCCACTCAGGTCGGCCGTAGAGGATCGCGACCTCGCCCGAGCGCTGTGTATTGTCCACGTGCCGCCCTAACGCCGCGCCGACTACGAGGTCGTCAATGCCATCACCGTCGACGTCCCCGGAGACGAACTCGACACCGAAAAGAGACAGGTCACGCGCGCCGTGAATGACGAGTTTCGAGCCTGTAAAGTTGCCTGAGTCCACGACCTTCCCGAAAGTACCATCGCCAAAGATCACGACCAGCGAGCCATTCCGCGATCGTCCCATGGTGGAGCCATTGAACGGAGTCGCGATCAGGTCGAGCATTCCGTCGCCGTTGACGTCTCCGGAATCGACGGGAACGCCGAGACTTCCCCCAGAGGGATTGTCGAAGTAGATACTTGTGGTTTCAGGCGGAGCGAATCGCAGATCCCATATCTTTCCCGGCGCGTCCGCGGGTGTATGGCTGGCGATGGCGGCCAGAGGAAGTAGAAAGAGGGCTGCTCGGAGGCGATTCATCTCAGGTAAAGTACTCCTGTGGGTGTCGGATATTCACTGTTTGTAGCGATTCACGGACCAATCGCAGCCAAACTCAATCGAAAGGGAGACCTTGCCACGGCGAGGCGGTTCCCGCCAACTTCACTCGCGTACGGAAGATAGCCGCCGAACAGGAACACGAAATGGGTAAAGTTCGAAAAATGACCGCGACGACCTTCGCCGGGCTGGAAGAGATGCTGGGGGAGGAATTGCTCGAACTCGGCGCGCGCCGCGTGTCACCGGTGCGACGAGCTGTCGAGTTTGAAGGCGATACGCGCCTCATCTATCGCGTGGCGATCAGATCGCGGCTCGCCCTCAGAGTTCTCGTTCCGATCAGGCGTATGAAATTCCGGACTGCCGACGATATGTATCGCCAGGCGCTGACCATCGCGTGGGATCGATCATTTACTCTCGACGATACGTTCGCGATTCGTGTTTCCGGGAATCATCCGGCGTTTACAAACACGATGTTCGCGGCCCAACGCCTCAAGGACGCGATCGCGGATTCGTTTCGCAAGCGTCACGGCAAGCGCCCCTCGGTCGATACGAAGGACCCACTGATACCAATCAACCTGCACTTGAGCGCGACTGGGGCGTCGGTCTCGCTGGATGCCTCTGGCGAGCCACTCTTTCAACGCGGCTGGCGCAAAGAGACCGGCGAGGCACCGCTTAATGAACTCCTCGCCGCAGCGATTCTGATGCACACTGGATACGACGGGTCGCAGCCCTTCGTCGACGCGATGACCGGTTCGGGAACCATAGGGGTCGAGGCCGCGCTGTTCGCTCGAAGGATCGTTCCTGGAATGCACGGCAGGTTCTATGCGTTTCAGAACTGGCACGACTTCGACTCTGTTGCCTTCGAGGAAGAGATCATCGAGGCGAAACAGGAACTCCTCGATCGTGCCCCCGCGACCATCGTTTGCGCCGACGAGGACAAGGCGGCCATCGGAAGGGCGAGGCGGAACGCCGAAAACGCCGCGTTGGAGAAAGACATCCGCTTCCACACCAGCAAGTTTGCGAACCTCCAACCACCGGCGGAAGAGGGCATCTTGGTGATGAACCCGCCCTATGATGAACGGCTTGAGGTCGACGACGTCGGAAAGCTCTACGAAGAAATCGGCGACGTTCTCAAGCAACGATGGAGTGGATGGAGGGCTTTTGTGTTTACGGGAAATCTTCAGGCGGCAAAGAGGATCGGGCTTCGTACCTCGCGAAGGATTCCGATGATGAACGGAGGTATCGATTGTCGGCTCTTAGAGTTTGATCTTTACAAGGGCAGTCGGAAGCACGCCGGTGAATCAGCCGGACACGAGGACGCGAAACCTCTCGATGGAGGAGAGGTTGACGGGTAGGCCCTTCGCCTCGGCCGCGCGGGCCTTTCGCGCTAACAATTGATAGTATAAACCCCAGCGCCTAATGAACTTGGCCGTGCCCGGTTCTCTGATTGCTTCAACCGAATGCGTGAGCTGAGACATGGCGGCCTCGGATAGATCAAGCTGTGTCGAGAGCGCTTTCCTGACAGCTTCGCTTCTTAGTCCGAGTTGAATATCCTCATTGGAAATGCCAGCCTCAGCGAGAGGTAGCGGCACCCAGCCTTGTTGATTGAGGTAGGCGAACTCGGACACCAGGCGAACGCGCTGGCCGGCGGTTCCCATCTGCTTGGCGATGTCGTCGGGCAGGCCGAGGACTCCCGCGCACATTCGCGCGAAGGAGCCCCCGTACCGCGCACAGTACTGGTCGAGATCGATTTGTGCGCGGAAGGGGGTCCTGAGCAATCGCTGGCCGACCGCGTCGGCAAACTCGATGACCCGTGCGCTTGCATTGGGAACACCTGCGAGGGCGCTGGCGATCGGCTTGTCGAACGGGCGATCCGTTTTCAGGCTCATCGCGGATTCGTGAATTCGTACCATGACATCGCGAACGCCAGCCCCGCCGCTTCGGTTCGCTTCGCGCTCCATCTGAGATTCGATATCTACTAACCAGTTGTAAGTGTGCATCAATGCCGCACGCTTGTCGGCGGGCAACGGGCGAAGGCTGATCCAAAACCAGCGTCGGCTTTTGCGACCTTCGATCACGTGATGCGACTCGACCGACATGAGTGAATGTCCTAAGTGATGAGGATAAAAGAGAGGAAGACCGTCCGGATGGACGGCCTTCCAGTGAAGCAGGGTTAATGCAGTGGTTTGGTTATTCGCCGACGCCGCGTCCGAGCGGATCGCGCTGCGTGCGAACGAGGTCGCCGAAGCTGACCGTTCCATTGGTCGGATCGTAAAGAATGACGACCTGCGGATTGCTTCGCTGAGGTGTCTCGGGGCCCCACTGGAGATCGGGTCCGAATGAGGACAGCTGCCATGCGCCTTGCTTCTCGGGCGGGCGCGGGGTGTACAGCGAGCCGTCGGAAGTGAAGAGGCGGACGTTCTGTGCAAAAACAAGATCGGTGAACTGAAGTGTGTTGAAGTAGATCAAGCGATCAGCGAACTGAGGATTGTCGGAGCCGGTCTGAGACTCGTCGATATCGCCCTCGTTCTTGCGAAAGACGTCCATGAAACAGCCGGGTGTGACGTAGCTGATGGGCGACGTGATGTTCCATGGAACGTACAGCCAATAGAACGGGCCGGTCTGCTGGTTGGGCGGATACCGGTTGTTGTCGACGAAGTAGGACTCAAGACCGGTGGCCGTGCAGCGCATGTCGTTGTAGGCGCGGGATACCTTCGCGCGTGTCTGCGCCTCCAAGAAGTTCGGGACGGCGATGGCTGCCAGAATGGCGATAATCGCCACGACGATTAGCAGTTCGATTAGTGTAAAGCCTCTTGTGGCTTTTGACGCGGGGACTTGCATTTGCGGCTCCTCTTCTCCTCAAGTGTTGTGGTGGTGGGTGGGTTTGGATTCAATACTTTCCGTGTAGGTCATTTCAAGGGAATTTCACCTAAATGACGTGGAATCAGTTCGTTTCAGGCTCCGATTCGATGCTGATCTTCGTTGTCTGAACCGCTGTTGATTGTAGACCGCTTCTGATCGCTTCCAAGCTGATGTCTCGAACCATCACTTGGGCAGAGGCGACCTGAGTCTTCTGGTCAATGCGGGGAAGTTCTGCTGATGCGTCGGCGATGCGGACGACTGCGACCCCGATAAAGAAAGCAGCCATGACAAGCGCGCTCACGGCTTCGAACATCTTCGGCTGACGAGTCTGGACTCGCGCCCAGCGCGTTTCGTCTTCGATAGATTCGAGACCGGGCCTGGATGCGTGCATCCGCCCAGCGACGACGCGAAGCTCGCTTCCTTCACTGATACGCTTGCACTTGCCGGCGAGGGTTTTGAACTTTGCTTCACCCTCAGCGACGAGCACTCGAACGAATCCGCCAGCCTCTACTTCGACTTCCACATGGCCGTGTTTCACTCTTAGGTAGCCTTGGGGCGTCTCCAGCGTAATGGCAGACTTGTCGACCGACCAATCGTGCTCGTCGATATTGATGAACGCGCACCCGCGCTCGATCCGACCACCGAGGGATTCCTTTCCCTTGGTGCCGACGACGAAATCGGTGGAGTTATTCAGGGCGACGAAGACGGATTCGCTATGGATCACATCGGCGCGGCTGTCGCAGTCGGTGCGGACCGTCGTGCCCGGCAGAATCTCGAGGGCTTCATCGATCAACAGGTCCTGAAATCCATCCGGGCGCGAGACGGTCACGCCGTCGCCTCGCGGGGAAACGGCCGCGATCACAGCCTCGGGTGCCGCCATTGCGTCCAAGACGCTGCTGCGAAGATCCCGACTTGAGGTTTCCTGGGAGCCGACGTGTCCGCCTGCGTAATCATGCAGGAGATCTCGAAGGGCTTCCAATTCGGCTGACTCGCGCTCCGAGAGCACGGTCTGCTCTCCGTAGATCGGCGCGAGTAGATCGCGCGCAAGCTCGTCGCTGCGCTCCCGCTCAAATTCTTGTGTACGGTCATTCATGCTTCTGGCCCTTTAGTTCCGGACTCTTTGTTCCGGAAAGTGCCGAGCGCGCGGGCCTTGAGGTTAACTTCTTCCTCAGCACCTGCAAACCACGGTGGAGCTTCGACCAGACCGTTCCCTCGGCGATGCCGAGGATTTCTGCAACTTCGCGAGTGGACAAGTTTTCCATGTGTCGTAGAATGATCACTTCCCGCACATCTGAATCCAACTCACGGAGAGCCGATTGAATCTGTTCGAGCTGTTCGGCTTGCGCGGCAAGCTCTCTCGGACAGGGCCCGCGGCTTGACAACCCTGACTCAAGATGACTTCCCGGCGAACCGTCCGGGCGCAGTTCCTGATGAAGCGAATCGATTGGCGGTCGGCGACTCCACGACCTGTTCAAATCAATCGCCAAACGCCTCGCGATAGTGAACACCACTGCTTCGAGGCTACGCACGCTATCCGCTCGACCGCTGCGAATCATCGTGACGAGGCGCAGGAAAACTTCCTGCACAGCATCCTCGCTTGTCGAAGGATCGGTCAGCGATACGCTGAAGTAACGATGGAGCGGGCGCTCAAAACGATCAAGCAACTGCTCCGCCGCTTCCGGCGAACCACTTCGGATTCCTTCTATGGTGTTCAAACCTAACATCAATCGCTCCGCGCGCTCGATGACTTTCCAGTTACAGAAAGACGACGAGTTGGCGAATTCCTTCCAAGAAAAATTCACTCAGGGACACTTTATTTTGAGCTGACCGTGAATGCGCCCGCATCAGCAATAACCCTGAGAAATGATGGGCCTTCTCTCAGGAAATGGCAAGGCTAGTTTCGGAAGGGACATACGACGCTGGATTTATTGAGGTTACCTACCGACGGTGCTTGAGGTCTCGCTCCGGGTCGCCACCCACGCCGGTGCCGTGAAAGGTCTCTCGGACGTGGCGAGCCATCTTGAAGATGCCGATCTCGACGTCGTAGTTGGGCGTTCGTTTGGGCCGTGCTGCCATCGCCTTTTCGAGCCGGACGAGTTCGGTCACGCTGTTTAGGAAGGCGTCGAAAATTTCAGGGTCGAACTGTCGGCCCCGCTTGCGCGACATAATCTCGATAGTTTCATCGAGAGGCACGGCTTCCTTGTAGGCGCGTTCATGGGTCATGGCGTCGTACACATCGACCACCGCGACGATTCGAGCGTAGAGCGGGATTTCCTCGCCCTTAAGCCCCTGAGGATATCCGGAGCCGTTGATCCATTCGTGATGGCTCAGGGCGATTTGCTCAGACGCGCGGAGCAGGGGAGCGTCGGAACCCGAGAGCACCTCTGCGCCGATGAGCGTGTGCGCTTTCATGTATTCGTATTCCAGCGGGGTCAGCTTCCCGGGCTTCAGCAGGATACTGTCGGGTACGCCGATCTTCCCGATGTCGTGCATCGGCGAGGCTTCAGCGATGAGTTCGACGTCGGTACGACTCAGCCCAAGCTTGCGAGCGATCTCCGCTGAGAACAGGCCGATTCGCTGAATGTGTTCCCCGGTCTCATCGTCGCGCCATTCCGAAGCGCGACCGAGCCGAATGACAACGTCGCGGTAGGCCGCAGAAATCTCACGTGTCTTTTGCTGGAGTCGTTCGAAGGACTCGATGAGGCGCCGCGTGCGCTCCTCGACGGTCTGTTCGAGGGTGAGCTGATAACGCCGTTGATCCAGACGCATCCTTCGGCGCTCTAGGCCGCGTTCGAGTGCTGCATGAAGAACCCCGAAATCGATCGGCTTCACGAGAAAGTCGGTCGCTCCGGCCCGCAACGCTTGCATCGTCATCTGCATGTCGGGCGCGCCTGTTGTCATGATGATGACAGTATCCGGGTGACGCTTCATTGCTTCATCGAGAAATCTGACGCCATCCATGCCTGGCATCTTGACGTCGGTCACGACCGCATGAGGGAGCTGTGAGCGAAAGCTCGCGAGGGCTTCTTCGCCGCTGGCGACGGAAAATGCCCGGTATCCTTTGCGCTGGAGGTTGCGTGTGACGACGTTTCGCACAGCTTCCTCGTCGTCCACGACGAGCACGCTGGCGGGCTGGACCTGTTCACTGGAAGGGGGGCTGCGGACTTTATGAAGGTCCGCATCATCGACTCGGGCGGCCTGAAGCGTGGCTCTCTCAAGAATCTCGTCGAGAGGAAGAAACCCATCCTCTGCGCGAGAGAGCAACGAGTAGTCAATTTCGTCTGGTTTTTCGGCCATTGGTAGTAATTCCCTAATTCAGGCCGACAATACTGCGCCGTTTCTTAAACTCAACGGCTAAATCTCGACTCTTTTCATTTCGCGTCGTAATTCCTCATCGAGTCGTGCACCCATTTTCTCCCATGTCCGAGTTCGCACGTTTTCGACGCGCGCCTCTGCGAGATTTGGGTCCGAATCACTCATGGCCACTGTGCAGGCATCGATGAACTCGAGCGGCGTGTCCACCGTTCGGATCATGTCGCGGAAGGTCGACTCGCGAGCGATACGGCCAACCTCGGGAATCGCGACCGCGACGATGGGTTTTCCGCTGGAAAGGTATTCGTTCAGCTTTTCCGGGAACATGGCGTCAGTGAATTGAGTTCGCTTGTGGGCGATCAGCAAGACCGAGGCGTGTTTGTACAGATGCGGATAGGCAGAGTAGGGAATCTCTCCGAAAAAATGGACGTTTGGGGTAGATTGGAGACGCTGGCGCAATTCGGGATCGGCGCTCGAATCAAGCTTCCCGAGGAAGACCAGACTCCCGACGGGAAAGTTCTCAAGCAGCGAGTTAAAGAACGCAGGCTCGAGCCGATGATCGACAACGCCACCGTACACGAAGCGAGGCTCCGGAAGCGCTTCGATTCGCTGGACCAGCGACCGCAC
>JAUIJJ010000164.1 GCA_030431385.1 bacterium
TCCTGGGTTGCATTCAAGAGGTTGGACTTATTCCTGACCATGGCAGGAAATCACCCGGTTTTCGGAGCGATCTTTTCTGCCAATTCACCTGTCAATTTCGGTGGTGCACCGCTTTCGTCGGGCCACGCATACGTGGCTTTTGATCAAACGTCGACAGGGTTGCAGCATGCTTGGTCTCACAGCTTTGATGGAGGGAACTCGACCGGAAGCACGAGCTATCTCGGTTCTCTCGACTACAGGGATGGGCGAGTGGGAGTCTTCCGCAGCGGGTCGGTCGACTACGGGCAGGGCCCGAACAGTGAAACGAATTCTTACCTGCTGATTATGAAGCACTAAAACCCCTGTCAGAGACAGTTCATTGGGCCGGGTCCTCGTTGGTGAAGACCCGGCCTTCTTGTTTGCATTTTGAAACCTTTCCCAGTTCAGGATTCTCGTCTTGTACGGGGGGAATGGACTGCGGCATTGTCCGGCCCACCCCCTAAGGTAACCGACGATATGGCCGATATGGACCCCCTCGACTCTTTAGACTTCCCTGAGCTCCCGACACTATCTATGAAGTCCAGGAGCAAGCTCCCCGAGGGTGATTCGTCATCGGGCAGTAGATTGGTGCCGACGTGGCATTTGGGAAATAGGGATGAACCTGGTGGTGCGGAGCAAACGCAGCCCACGATTAGAGATGGCCAGGAAGAGAAGCGCGCAACCAGCCGCCCACCGGCGTCGCTGGATTTTACAAATGGTGCGCCGAACTACATCATCGAGCGCATCATCGGGCGCGGGGGAATGGGGGAGGTTTATAGCGCGATACAGACGTGTCTCGGGCGTAGCGTCGCGGTGAAGAAGGCCATCCCCACATCGACTTCTGCGGACGCGTGGGAGTTTCAGCGAGAAGCGCGCGTGGCTGCCGCGCTCGAACATCCTAACATCTTGCCGGTCCACGATTTGGGTGTGGATACAGACGGGCGGCCGCTGCTGGCGATGAAACTCATCAAGGGCCAACCTTGGGACAAGATTATCGAGAAAGAGCGGAAGGATAGGGCCTACTCCGAGTTTCTATCGCGGCAGCTCAAGGTGCTGGTGGATGTGTGCCAAGCGGTCGCTTTCGCGAATGACAGCGGATTTGTGCATCGAGACATCAAGCCCTCTCAGGTGATGGTTGGGGAGTTTGGTGAGGTTCTTCTCACGGATTGGGGACTGGCGGTCTACGTCGGTGACGATGAGGCGCGGCTCACCCCGAAGGAACTTACGGACCTGAGCTTTCACACTCGCGCTTCGGCATCCAGCCCGTCGGGTACGCCGGCGCTAATGGCCCCGGAGCAAACTCAGTCTGATGCGTCCGGGATTGGGCCGTGGACGGATGTTTTCCTTTTGGGGGGTACGCTTTACTTCCTACTTACGGGCACCTATCCCTACGAAGGCGCAAACGTGCACGGGGTGTTCAAGTCCGCCGTCGAGGGGAACGTGGAAGCGCCGTCGGATCGCTCGCCGGATGTTGTGATTCCGTCAGGGCTCGAACAGGTCTGTTTGAAGGCGCTGTCAAAAGATCCGAGGGAACGATACAACACGGCTGTTGAGTTCCTGACGGCCATCGAAGAATTCATGACCGGCGCCGCCGCCAAGAAGGAATCGTCAGCGCTATTCCTCTCTGCGGAGCGCCTGTTTTCCGAAATGGAGGACTACTCGGAGAAGGCGAGCTACTCGCGGTTTGACGAGGTTGACTCGCTCCTACAGAAGAGCCTTTCCCTCTGGCCCGAGAACCGGGAATCGCAGGAATTGCGAATCGTGAACCTGAAGAAGTGGGCGGCACTTGAGATTGAAAACGGCGACTTGATGTGGGGAAAAGTCCACGTCGACCAGCTGTCACGGTTGGGACCTGCCGCCGATCCAGACGTCGCCAAACTGCAGATTAGTCTGCAGCACGCTGTCGGCAAGAAGCGGCGGAACAAGCAACTTTTGGTCGCGGCGGCGGTGGCTGTTTTCTCGCTGATGATCGTGAGTGGCGTCTTCGCTTGGCGAAGTCAGGTTGAGCGACTGGGGAAAGAGTCTGCGCTCGCCCAGTCGCAGGAACAGGCGCGGCTGAAGGATTTGCTATCGGAACTGAATGAGCTTCGCAGCGACGAGGAACAGTTAGCATCTGATATTCAATCGGTGATCCCGCTGCCGAAGGGAATCAGCGCATCACTCATCGATGATCGTGGGATCTCCGACTTGGAGGTAGCGGAGGAGCTATTGATCAAGCGCCGCGAACTCGCGCAAATCAGAGAGCGCATCGAGGCAGAATTGCCTGAGGGTCTGGCGACCGGCACCGAGCCGTTTTATCTGCTCATTGGTGAGGCAAACTATGTCTATCATACGACGACACTCCCCGCCGGCGCGCAGGAGGCGTTGGGGCTTTATCTTGCAGCGCATGAAAAGCAGCCCGAACAACCGGAGCCGGTGGTCGGTATGGCATTGGCCAAGTGGCGCATCGGCGAACAACTCAAAGCGAAGGAGGACCTTGAGCGAGCCGTCGCGCTTTCGCGGGCGCTCTATGGCGAGGATGATTCGCGCACCGCAGAGATCATGATCGCGACGGGCGAATTGATGTGGGAGCTCGACTTGGCCGAGGACGACGCGATCCGGTATTTCGCCCAAAGTATGGATGTCTTGGAGCCGACGTGGATTCGCGAGGGAGAAGTTCTTTCGAATGTATACTTCACCGTCGCCGACTATGAAAAGGCGACCAGCATTTCAGGTACGGCGAGTCGATTGGGGCGCGACCGAATCGAAACAAATCCGGACCTCGCGATTCAGGTTATGCTTTCTGATGCGGTTAACAGATCGAACGCTGCGGACTTCGAGGATGGCGAGGAACGGTTCGAGGAACTCATAGAGCTCTGCAGTGAGTACTATGGTGCTGACTCGGAAAACACGGCGACGGTTTGGACCTCTCTCGGTCACCATCAGTATGATATCGGTGATTTCGATGAGGCTGAGAAGTCACTCATGAAGGCGGTCCAGATTTTTCAGGATTCGGACTCGGTTGAGCACCAGAGTTACCTCGGGGCACTCGGAGCGCTTGGCGCTGTTTACTATCAATTGAGCGACTACGAGAGTGCACGCGCGATGACCTCAGAGGCGATCGCACTGGGCATAAGAGTTGGTGGCGAGAAATCCCATCGCCTGTCTGCATACTATAACTCGATGGCGGAAATCGACCGCGTAGAAGGGCGTGACGAGGAGTTTCTTAAAAACATTGAGAAGGCAATCTCCCTGACGACTGATGCGCTCGGCTACGAGAGTAGTACGAATGCGACTTATATGAACAATCTGGCAGAGTACCATCGCTCAAAGGGACAGTACGAGGAAGCCGGAAGGCTGTTCGAGGAATCGATCGCTATCAATAGGAAGCTCCTCGGCCCGCGACATCCTCAAGTCGGGATATCGATGAACAATCTGGCATTGGTGCATTCGGCGGGCGAGAACTACGAACTCGCTGAGGAGACCTATCGCGAGTGTCTGGTCATCTTTGAGGAAGCTTTCGGGAAGGACCACTATGTGATTGGCGCGACGACGTACAATCTGGCGGAAGCTATCGACTTGGGCGGGGGCGGCCGCGAGGAGGAAGCGATGGCGCTCTACAAGGAAGCCAAGCAGATGGCGGCGGAAACCCTTCCCGAAGGGAATGCGATCCGTGTGCAGATCGAGGAGAATTCAGATGCGGCGCTAGCGCGGCTACTCTCCGAACCCTCGGAGAGTGAGCCCGAGAGAAATCGCTGAGTCGGGTCTAAGGACTTTTCATAGAGGAATGTCGAAGGCACTGCTTGCCTCTCATGGAACCGGACGATCAATCTAACCGCTTCAAGATGAAGATTTGGCCTTGCCGTGTATGGTTGATTTGATGGTATTTGGAGCACGGTTGGGCGTGAATTGATCGCGTATAGCCCCTGAGGAGAGAGTCTCCCCCAGCGTATGTTTGGCAACCGTTCTGACAAAGACATCCGCAGTCCCGAGTCCCGGCGCCGCCTGATCGAGTCGGTGCTGGAGGAGGCGCGTGCGCTTTATCGCCAGAAAGCGGTGGAGGAAGCGCGCGAACCGGTCCTGCGATTGCAGGATCAGTTCGACGAGAACGGGCTCAACCGGTTGGAGCTTCTCTACTTTACGGAATCGGCTCTCCCGAGCGATCCTTTCTGGCTCGAGTCGATAGTCGAGATCCTGATGAGGAAGGATCTGCTGGGGGCCGATGAGTTGCCGTACCTGCTTCGATTGGCGATGCGCGCGCCCGACCGGATCGACATCTGGCAGCGGATTCTCAAGGAGAGAGCACGCCGCGAAGATGAGCTGCTCCTCTTTCAGGCGCGCCAACAATGCGCGGTCGCGCTTCTTCAGTACTTTCCGAAACCAGGAACGAGCTATTGGCCGGACCCTGCGCTTGAGCGCGAAGCGCGAAAAGTTTTTCGGGATTCTCTCGCCAAAGCCATCGACGGGATTCTGGAAACGGGGAGTCGCGACGCCGCCTCGCGCGATCTGCTTAACGCTGCTCAAGAGCATTTCCCCGAACGCGGTGAAGTCACTCGATACCTTGCTCATTTGATTTGCTCAGAGAACAAGCCGGATAAAAAGAACCTGATGGTTGTTCTTCAGGCATTGGAAGATGCGCCCGACGATGTCGTGATGAAGCGATGGGCGGCGAAGACGCTGGCGACGATCCCCGGCCACAGCGACGAAGGGTTGGAGATGCTTCGGCAACTCCGCGAAGACCACCCCGACGACGGAGAGGTCCTCAAGGACTTCGTTGGCATGCTCGTCGAGTTAGAGAAGCTGGAACCGGAGGACGTATCGGTTCTTGAGGAGTACGTGTCGGAGGCAAAGCAGGAAGACCTGCGCGCGCTTGAGATGCTCGCTGATTACTACGCCGAGCACAAAGTCATGACGGAACGCGCCCTCGCGGTTTACCGCAAGGCAGCAACGCACAGCCCCCGGCGAAGGAACTATCTCCGCCTCATCGGACAATCTGCGGTCGATCAGGGCGAGTGGTCGAACGTCGTCGAGATTTTTGACGAGATTCACTCCAGCGGCCAGGAAACAGACGACGTCGTGATTCCGTTGGCGACTGCTTATGCGGAGTTTCAGCGGAATGATCCAGAGGCGCAGGGCGTTTATCATAAGGCGATCCAACTCGGATCCCATCGGGCAGAGATTCACGACTACCATTGTCAGTACCTTTACACGACTGACCCGGATGCGACCGAAAGCGTCGCGCAGTTTAAGCAGACGCTGACGGTTTGCCCCAATTGCCTGTGGGCCCACCTGGGCATTGCACGCCACTACTGCCGCAGTGGCGATCACGGGCGCGCATTGGAAGAAGCGTTGTACATACTTGATCGCGAGCCGGAGAACGAGGACGCGCTCTCCCTTGGGTCGGAGGCGTTGTCCAAGGACTTTTCGCGAAAGCAACTGGCGCGACTCGCGCACACAAGCGGGACGATCATTCGGACGCTCTTCGAGCGGGCTTATGTGCTCGCCCCCGATGCGACACCGATCGCCATGGGCCTTGCCCGGAGGCGGATTGCAGACGGGGTCAAGGATGTGCCGACGGCGCGGCTTCTCGGCGATGTCTGCCGCAAGAACCCCGATGCAGTGGAACTTCGCGTGGCCCGCGCAGACATGCTTTGGGACTTGGACGAGAAAGAGAACGCGGTGCTGCTTTACCGCGAAGTTCTCGAACGCTGGCGGGCGGGAGCGAGTAACACGGCGAGCGTGGCAGCTCAGGAGAACGAAAACAGAACCCGAATTTTGATGCGCGTGGCGGAGTACCTGCTCGAACCGCCCGGCCCCACGGAGGCCGACGTTGATGTCATGCTGGAGGCGGTAGCCCTCCCCGACTCGCCCCAAGAAATGGTGCTCGGCGCTGCGCGACTACTCGTCAATCAGCGGATTGAACACCCACAGCGAGCGGCGCTGCTCCACCGCGCGCTGACGATCGCGCCGGGCGACTTGAAACTTGAACGGGCAATGGCGGAAACGCAGGCGGGACAGGGCGATGCCGTGCCCGCCGTTCACCTGGCGATGCGGTTGCTCAAGTCGCGGCAGTACGACGAGGAAGCGGGCAACTTGCTGCGCGGCGCGTCGACCGTTTCGAAACGCGCGTTTCTCCTCGATGAGGATCTGGACGCGCTGAGGGACTCTCTTCGGCGCGAGGAGCTTTCGCCGCCGCTGTTACTCGCCGGCGTCGAGATCCTCGCAATCCACGGGATCAACGATATCAGCAACACCGATTTGTTGGAGCGGCTGTCCGAACAGTTTCCGCGCAATGTGCGCGTGAAGAAATGGCTGGCCCAGAACCTTTCCCAATCGGGCGAGCACCTTGTGCGCGCGGCGGACATTTTCGGGAGCCTGGTCGACGACGATCCCAACGATCCGAAGCTCACCTTGGAGTTAGCCAGGACGCACGCGCGGTTGGGCAAACGAGAGCCGCAGGACCTCCGCGTCGCGCAGAAGGCGGTCGAGCTCGCACCCCGCGACATCGAACTGCTATTCCATCTCGCCGCTCTTGAATTGGAAATGGGTTCGTACAAAGCGGCCGCCCATCGCTTTGACAAGGTGCTCGACGTACAGCCGGAGATGCACCCTCGTGTGTTGGCGTTTGTCGAAAACACCGGCAACGTCTCGACGAACAACGGGCACCTGCTGCTGTTGCTCGCGCGGGTTCATATCAAGGCCGGGCGCGTGGAGCAGGCGCTGATGGCGCTGGGTCGGCTCCAGAGAAACTATCAGAGCTATCTCGGCGAAATGGTGGCATCGTACACGGAGATCATCGAGCTCGCGCCGGAGAATCCACGGGCACACATGGAACGCGGCATTCTCTACCGACTAAGCGGACAGCTCGACGAGTCGCTACAAGACATGGAAGCGGCCCACGAACTCGCGCCGCACAACATGGACATACTCTCGGAGTACGCCGAGGTTCTGACACAGAAGATCAATTCGGTGGGTTACGAAGTTTCCCAAGACCTGACGACGCGCGCGGCGGAGCTATATTCGCTACTCGGCGATGAAGACACAGCGGTCGCCATGATCGGCATGACGCTGGAAGCGGACCCGGGGAACTTTTCCGCGATGAGGCTTCTCGCCAAGCTTCAGTTGGAAGCCGGCGAGCGCGACGGGTGTCTTGAGACGCTCAAGATGATGCCGAAGATTGAAGACGCCCTGGATCTCTATCAGGAACTAGCTCGCGCGTTTGACGAGGCGCAGGAGCACATGAAGGCGGCAGAGGTTTTGACCTATGCCATCGAGATCGGCGGCGCGCAGACTGAGTTGCTGGAGCAGCTGCGCAACCTGCACACCGAGCAGGCGGTCGTCGCGCAGGGCGACTCCAGTCGGCGCCGCATTATGGGCGAGCTTTCCGATGCGGCACGAGGACGCTACGAGCTGCGTGAAGCGCTCGGTAAAGGCGCTATGGGCGTTGTCTACAAGGCTTACGACCGCGAGCTCGACGAAATCGTTGTCCTCAAAATTCTGCCTGAACACTTTGCGAACAATCCGGAAGCACTTCGCCGTTTCCGGAATGAAGCGAAGGCCGCGCGCAAGCTCGCTCACCCGAACATCGTTCGCATTCACGATTTTGGCGAGGAAGGCGGCCGCAAGCACATCAGCATGGAATACGTCGCGGGCGGCGATCTGAAGACTTACATTCGAAACCTCGGCAGGCCGATTGATGTGGATCGAGCGATTCAGATTATTCGAGAGACTACCCGCGCGCTCTCGCACGCTCACGATTCCGGCGTCCTCCACCGAGACATCAAGACGGCGAATCTTCTGCTGACGGCGACCGGCCGGATTAAACTGAGCGACTTCGGAATTGCGGCACTGTTTGAAGCTGTTCGCATCGAGCTTGATGGAACCGGCAGTGGCACAATCGCAGGGACGCCGCTGTACATGAGTCCGGAGCAGTTTTCCGGCGCGGCCCTCTCCCCCGCGAGCGATCTGTACTCCGTCGGCATCATGTTCTATGAGATTGTGACGGGACTGCCGCCGTTCACAAAGGGGTCGATCAGCTACCACCACCAGTTCACGCGTCCACCAATTGTCGATACGATTCCCGAGCGACTCTGGATGGTGATCGACAAGCTTCTCGAGAAGGACCCGAAAGCGCGCTACCAATCGGCGCAGGACCTCCTGGGCGAGTTGGATCATTGGAAGGGT
>JAUIJJ010000165.1 GCA_030431385.1 bacterium
TCCATGTCGTCGCCAGCAGTTCCCTGTATGATGGCCGCAAGTTTGAGCTGCCGAAGTACGAAGTCCTCAATGGCGTCCACGTTCACAGGCTTGCGATTTCGTCCCCGGGTCGTGAGCGGTTCCGCCAGCGACTCAAGGGCTACCTTTCTTTCTACCTGAAGGCCGCACTGAAGGTTAACGTGCTGCCGAAACCCGATGTCGTTGTCACGCTGACGACTCCACCGATGATCTCGCTGCTCGGCACGATGATGCGTATTCTGTACCGATCACGCTTCGTTTATTGGGTCATGGACATCTACCCAGACATCGCCATGAGGGCAGAGGTGCTGTCGCCTTGGGGGCCGATCAGGGCCGTATGGTCTGCCATCGGGCGGATGAGCTATCTCACAGCCAACAAGGTCGTGGTGCTGGGCGAGGACATGCGCGATGTTCTCCTTCGCAAGAATGTGGCATCTCACAAAATTGAAGTCATCAATAGCTGGGCATCAGGCGAAGAAGTCTTCACGATCGATCAAGGTGCGA
Organism: bacterium; assembly: GCA_030431385.1. Lineage (GTDB taxonomy): Bacteria > Sumerlaeota > Sumerlaeia > SLMS01 > SLMS01 > JAUIJJ01. The sequence continues at coordinate 523 of JAUIJJ010000165.1, forward strand.
ACGGCTTTCGCAAGGAACACATACGCCCCGGTCGCCTTTCAGTCATGTATTCAGGAAACATGGGCACCTGCCACAGTTTCGAAGCCGTCAAATCGACACTGGGCAAGCTGGCAGACGATGATCGTTTTGAATTTCTCTTTATCGGCGGTGGCAAGCAGCGACCCGATTTGGAGTCAAAGCTCGGTGCTCACGACAATGTAAGTTTTCTTCCGTATCAGGATCGCGAGAAGCTCTCTGAGTCGCTCTCCGCGCCCGATATTCACCTGATCACGCTTCAATCGCGCTACGATGGCTTGCTCGTGCCGAGCAAGATTTACGGGATCATGGCAGCCGGTCGCCCGGTGATTTTCGTCGGCAGCGAGCAGAATGAAATTGCCCGAATTATCGCGAGAGCCGACTGCGGCATCGTTATCCCAGAGGATGCGCCCGAGCTGCTACACGACGCTCTTGAGCGGCTCTCCGCCGACCCGAGTGAGGCTCAGAAGATGGGCGACAACGGTCGGGAATACTTCGACCGCCACTTCGACAAGACCATCGGCGTGAAGAAGTTTGCACTGCTTCTCGAGAAGCAGGGGCTCGAGCCAGGAGTGCGTGGTGTCAGGACGCTCGCGCACAAGACCCTCGCGCTCGTCACACCCGACGGACTCCTGAAGGACAGCGTCGACTCTCTGCCGGTCCCTTCCGAAAACTAACCCATTCGGACTTGAGCTTGTCAGACTTTGCATTGACGGGAAACGCCCCCTATTCGCCAATCTCTATTCTTCGCGAGCCGGAGCAGCTATTCGGCCGAACACATTGAATGTATTTTCCAGGACCCGATACACCGGGCCTGAATGATCCCGGAGCCACATCTTGAGTTTAGGTCCAAACGAGAATCAGCCCACCGATAGCCAACTCGCCATCCACAAGCACACCAACGGATCGGCGGTGCAACAGTTCCAACGGTTCCCCGGAAAGCCAACCCAGCAGGGGCCTGAGGAAGACGACTCGGCGGACTTCAGGCACTATGTGGCGATCGTCTGGCACCGGAAGTGGGTGGTGCTCTTGTGCATGTTCATCTTCCTGTTTCTCGGAGCCTTTCAAGTCCGCCGAACAGTTCCCGTCTATAGTTCGAAGGCGCTGATCGAGTACGACCCCCCGAAGAGCCATGTGATTTACTTTGGCCAGGTGTTCACCAGTTCGCGCCTTCAGCGCTATGAGCTTCAGACTGCCACCGAAATTATTCGAAGCCCGCTGATTGCGAAGATTGTTCTCGAAGAGCTCCAGAAAGCACAAAAAACCGCGCCGACACCGGTCGCCGAGGAATCCCCACTCCACTCAGTTCGCCGACTCGTCAACAGGGCCTACCAACGAGTATGGGCGTTTCTCGTTAACTTCGAGCAACCGGTCCTGCCAGCGGAGGAAATGAAAAAGCAAAGCGCGTTGTTTTCGCTTCTTGATCAGATCGAGGTCGGGTTGGTCCCTGAGACTAACCTGATCGAGATCCGCGCACAGGGCGTTAACTCGATCGATGCGCAGACCTTGGCGAACGGGTTTTGCGAAGGGTTTCGCAAGTGGTCGAACGAGTTAGGCGCTGAGTCGCTTCAGTCCGCGAGGCGGATTCTGGAGGATCAACTCGATGACGCCAAGGTCCGCTTGAAAAACGCAGAAGATGAACTCTACCAATACTCTGGCCAGACCGACCAACGCGTACAGGAAGAGACACGGAACCTCACAATTTCTCGAATCCGGGATCTGCAAGGCCAGATCGAAACTTCGAAGGACACGATCTCCCGTTTGGAGGCTGAGGCCAACGGCGCGCAGAACGCAACGATCCGCAAGAGCCTCCTGCGCGAAGACCCGTATTACTCAGAACTTTACAAGAAGCTCGCAGAGTTGGAAATTGAGCGCGCGACACTCACCACCGACTTCACAGACGAGGCGGGTCAGGTCAAGAAAGTCGACCAGCAGATCATGCACCTGCGGAGTCAAATCGAAGAAGCAGAGAACGACATCTTCGAGCAGACTCAGGGCGACCTCGAACTGGCAAGGCTGCGCATGGGCTCGCTGGACCTCCGCCTCAATGAAGCCGAGAGCGACCTCGCCAACATCGAGGAGCTGATGATTCAGTACCGCCAGCTCAAACGCGAGATGGATTCGGCAGCGGAAATTTTCGACACGATCCTCAATTCGCTCAAGCAACTCGAAGTCACCGAAGGACCCGATGCAAAGAACGTGACCGTCGTTAACCCCGCGCCGCTTCCCACGGCGCCGAGCTCGCCGCGCGTCACCCGCACCATGGGCCTGTCCGGTATTCTCGGAATCGTATTCGGAGCCGGGCTTGTGATCTTCCTGAACTGGGCTGACCGTTCGGTGAAGGACCCCTCTTGGGTTGAGGAAAAACTTGGCGTGCCGACACTCGCCTTCGTGCCCTTCCTTGGTCAAAAGCACCAGCGCAAGTACCTGCGCGGCGGGAAGAAACAGACCGCCGTCCTCCTACCCAGTCACTCGCGAACCGTCGAAGCGGAGAGCTTCCACTACCTCCGCACCTCGCTCATGTACTCGAGTCCTGTCCACGCGCCTCAGGTGATTTTGGTCACGAGTTGCGTGCCGCAAGAGGGCAAGTCAACCGTCGCGTCCAACCTTGGTGTGTTCTGCGCCCAGCGAGGCATGAAGACAATCATCATCGATGCGGACCTCAAGCGCCCGACCGTCCACAAGACATTCGGGATCAGCAAGCTTCCCGGCCTTTCCGACTATCTCACCGGCCAGCAGGAACTGGATGCGGTGCTTGTGCATCCCGAGTACGAAAACCTGACGCTGATTCCTGCGGGCACGGCGTCCCCTTCACCGATAACACTGCTGGAAAGTCAAGCGATGACAGACCTGATCCAGCTTCTCCGGAAAGAATACGACACCGTTATTCTGGACTCGGCGCCATGCCACGGAATGGCAGATTCGCTCGTCCTTTCCAAGAAAGCTGATGGCGTCTGCCTCGTGATCAAGCGCGGCTCGACCCTGACCGAAGTTCTCGAAGGAACCGTCTCGAAGCTTCGCTCGATCGGGGCGACGGTCCTCGGCGCCGTGTACAACACCAGCGCCCAGCGCAAGGGCAGCGGCTATGGTTATGGGTATGGCTATGGTTACGGGTACGGCTACACATACCGCTACGACCAGGCAGAGGCAGTGGACGAAAAGCCGGAGAAGGAATCGACAAAGGTTTAGCTAAACTTTTGCTCGATGGCAGGGTCGGTTCACCGGTGGTGCCGCTTGACCCGAATTCCCTGCCATCGCGAGAATTCCGTCCGCCAATCGAAGAAAGCCCTCCCGCATAATGACTTCTCAGCCTCTAACCGCCACCGAAACGACCCGCGAGATTATTCGCCACCTTTGGCGCCGCCGCTTCATCATCATCGCGGTTCCAATTGTGGCCTTTGCGGTCGCCTATCTCTACATCCGCTATCAGGTCCCGGAGACCTACGAGGCCTCGGCGATGCTCTACGTTCGCGAGCGGACGAGCGGCTTGCAAAACCGTTATGAGCAGGGCTTTACGAAGATCGAACCGCCTTCCTACGAAGTGATCCTTCGCAACGACGAGCTCCTCCGCGAGGTCGTTCAGGCAGCGCGCGAGAAGTTCCCCGACCGCTTCCCTCAAAGCAAGTTCGAGCGAATCAAGAAAGCCTTCCAGATCGACGTCATCGCCACCCACGACACCACGGTGACGACTTCCTACTCCCCGGCGATTTGGTTGTTGGTCGAGGCCGATCACCCGGAAATCGCCCAGTTTCTCGCGCAAACCTGGATGGAACTTAGTATCGAGCACTTCGGCCAGCTCACCTTCCGCGAAGCGGAAGCCTACGTCCGCGCAATCAGCGAGCGCGCCGACACGATCTCTGCGGAAATCGCGTCCCAAACCCGCATCGAGTCCTCGCTCAAACAGGAGGTCTACGAGCTCGAATCGATGCTACGCTCCCACGTGCAGCTGCTCGCTGGCGAGACAGGTGCGCGGATGCGAGACCGCCAACACCGCGACGATCTCGTCGAGTCCAGCAGCGCGCGCGTCAACGCCGACACAACGGTGAAGCTCTACAATTCAGAAGCGCCGCAGGGCCTGCTCGAACAGAAAGCCATGGTCGAGCTCGGCATGGCATCTGGCGACGATCCCAATGGATCGGCAAAGCTTGCAAAGATCACCGAGCTGATCGCCTCCACCGAGGCGGAGATCGATGCGCTGCGGGATGAACTCGCAGGCAAGGAATCCGAGCTGGCCGCTGTGCAGGCGAGCCTGAACGCCCAGCACGCCGCACTCGAAGGCGTGGAGCGCACGATCAACTATGCCGCCGCCGATCAGGCCCTGGTCGCCGACCCCTCGAATCCTGAGATTCAGGGCGACCTGCGGATTCTCGCGCGGCCCGTGATGCCCGAGGTTCGCGTGCGCCCCTCGCGGACGCTGATCGCCGGCGCCATTACCGTTGCCATCTCAATCTTCCTCCTGTTCATGCTCATCGCTGAACACCAGCTCCGACTCGCGATTTCCGACAAGTGAGGTTGTGATGGGCAGCAATGCGCCCGTCAGGAACATCTCCCAATTTCTCGATGAGCTGCGCCGCGAAGACGAGCTAGCCGTCGTCGATGCGCCCGTTTCTACCGACGAGGAAATCGCCGAGATCCATCGCCGCGTCATCGCCGCCAACGGCCCCGCGCTGCTCTTCACCAACGTCGAAGGCGCGGACTTTCCAGTCGTCACGAATCTCTTCGGAACGAAGAAGCGCACCGAGCTGGCCTTTGGTCGGCGGCCCCTCGACTTCGTGAAGGACTGCGTTCGCCTGGTCCACGAAGCCGTCCCACCGACTCCGAAGAAGCTGTGGCCGTTCCGCCATCTCGCGTGGCAGGGCGCAAGAGTCGGCATGAAGCGCAAGTCCCGCGGGCCGGTGCTGGAGGTCGTCGAAGACCCGCAGCTCACGCGCATTCCGCTCCTCAAACTTTGGCCCGAAGACGGCGGCCATTTCGTCACCCTGCCGCTCGTCTATACCGAGGACCCGGAATCGGGAAAACCGAATCTCGGCATGTACCGCATGCAGCGATACGACGACGCCACGACGGGCATGCACTGGCAGATCGGTAAGGGTGGCGGGTTTCACTATTGGAAGGCGGAGCAGGCCGGGAACCCGCTCCCGGTGAGTTGTATGGTCGGAGGCCCCCCGGCGCTGATCCTCTCCGCGATTGCGCCCCTTCCCGAGGACGTCCCCGAACTGCTGCTGGCGTCGCTACTCTTGGGCGAGAAACTCCCCACCTGCAAGAACCCGGCTGGTCCTCACTCGATCATTTCCGAAGCGGAATTCGCTTTCATCGGCGAGGTCGCCCCCGGCGAACGCCGGCCCGAAGGCCCCTTCGGCGATCACTACGGCTACTATTCGCTCGCCCACGATTACCCGGTTTTCCGCGTGAAGAAAGTCCTCCGCAGACGCGACGCCATCTGGCCCGCGACGGTGGTCGGCAAGCCGCGCCAGGAAGACTTCTTTATCGGCGATTTCCTGCAAGAATTGCTCAGCCCGCTCTTTCCTCTCGTGATGCCTTCGGTGCGCGATTTGTGGTCCTACGGCGAGACCGGGTTCCACTCCCTCGCGGCAGCGGTCGTGAAAGATCGCTACGGCCGCGAGGCGCTTCAAAGCGCATTCCGCATTCTCGGCGAGGGGCAGCTCTCCCTCACCAAGTTTCTGCTGCTCACCGATACGCCGCGCGATCTCACCGACTTCGCAGGGCTGCTCGAACACATCCTTGCGCGGGTGAATTGGGAAACGGACCTCTACATCTTCAGTAACCTGAGCATGGACACGCTCGACTATACCGGCCCCGAAGTGAACAAAGGCAGCAAAGGCGTGATCGTCGGCTTGGGTGAGGCGGTGCGCGAGTTGCCCGGCGAGTTCAGCGGCGATCTGCCCAAAGGCACCGGCGAGCCGCGTGTGTTTTGTCGGGGATGTTTGGCGCTAAGCGGCGACGACTACGAATCCGACGCCGCGCTACCGGGCCGTATCGCAGGCGCCGAGTCGCTATCCGCGTGGCCGCTCGTTGTGTTGTGCGATGATGCAAAGGAAGCGACGGCGACCGAGGCGCGGTTCCTGTGGACGACCTTCACGCGATTCGAACCGGCAGCCGACATCCATTCCGCGAATGCCGAAGTCCGCCGCGCACACATTTCCTACACCGGCCCCATCGTCATCGACGCGCGAAAGAAACCCTGGCACCCCGGAGAAGTCCACTGCTCCCCCGCCGCCGCCGAAAAGGTCACCACCCGTTGGAAAGAATACTTCCCCGCAGGCATGGAAATGGGCGACAGCGAAAGCGCGCATTTGGGGTAGGGGTTTACTGACCCAACCTACTGCTGCGGTGCCAGTTGGATCATTGTACTGAGCGGGAGGGAACCCCAAGCCGCTAGTTCGGCGATGGTTGCTGGCGCGGTGCGCATTCCGGCGGAAAACACGCGGAGCAGCATCGTCAGACCGGTCGACGGCGGTCGCTATTCGAGAGGGGTCGGGAGCCACATCAATCTGATGCCCGTGTGGTCTTGGAAATCGGAGGAGAACTAGACATGCTTGTTCTCGTTACTGGAGCAACCGGATACATTGGTGGAAGGCTTGTCCCCAAGCTGCTGAAAGCTGGCCATCGAGTGCGGGTCCTGGTGCGTGATAAGCGGCGGATCGCCAGCCGCGCGTGGGCCTCAGAAGTGGATGTCCTAGAGGGCGACCTGCTGAGGCCAGAGACCCTTTGCGGACTCGGCGATGGGGTCGACGCCGCCTACTATCTGGTTCATAGCATGGGAGATGGTTCGGATTTCCATCAAAGAGATATGGAAGCGGCAGGACACTTTGCGGGTGCATTGAAAAGAGTGAAACTTGTCGTGTACCTTGGAGGGTTGCTGCCGCGTTCCTCCAAGGTCTCTCGCCATCTGCGGAGCCGTGCCCTCGTTGGGGAGTTGCTTCGAAAGCACCTTCCGACGACCGAGTTTCGTGCAGGACCAATCATCGGATCAGGCTCAGCCTCCTTCGAGATGGTTCGCTATCTGACAGAGCGACTTCCGATCATGGTGACTCCGAGGTGGGTCATGAATGAAGTCCAGCCGATCGCCATGCGCGACATCCTGGCGTATCTGCTAGGAGCGCTGGTGCGGGAGCCATTGGACATTGTAGAGGTCGGAACGGACCGCCAGACCTTCAAGAGCATGATGCAAGTCTTTGCCTCAATTCGGGGCTATCGGCGATGGATCATTCCAGTGCCTGTTCTTGCACCCAGACTGGCCGCAAGATGGGTTGGTGCAGTCACGCCAATTTCGAACAAGCTGGCGGTTCCCCTTGTCGAGGGGGTGGTGCACCCGGTGATCGCAGACACAAGTCGAGCGCTCCGAGTGTTTCCTGAGATAGAACCGATACCCTACCGACTCGCGGTCGAAAAGGCTTTGGAGAGCATCCGAAACGGCGCGGTGGAAACGAGATGGAGTGGAGCATTGGGTGCGGGAGCGACCTATGAGCTGACGGATAACGAGGGATTGATGCAGGAGGAGCGGACCCTCACGCTGGACTTATCTCCAGAAGTTGTTTTTCGCAGTTTTAGTGGCCTAGGTGGAGAACGCGGGTGGCTTGTGTGGAAT
>JAUIJJ010000166.1 GCA_030431385.1 bacterium
TGCAGCCGTGATCGGCAGCATATTCCTGGCTCTGTCTATGTGGCTGATCCCTTTCAGACGCCCCAAGGATTTCAGCCCCTCCGTTTTTCACTACCTGATATTCGCTGCTCTCGCTATCATGATACTGGCGGGAACCTTCGGAACCGATTCCTGGCGTGCGCCGGATGGCACCCACGTATCAACGATTCCCGCTGATGCTACTGGCGAATTTATCACCGTTTTCGACGATCCGCTGAACTCACCTGTCAAGTTATCCATCAGGACAGACCGATTGTACTCGATCAGTTTCGACGATCGCATCGTCGCCGCCGAGACCGAGCGCCTTCCGATGCACTGGAGCGAGATAGAAGTCGAGTCACCCGTAGGAACTCACTCAATTGTCATCAACTTGCCGGAGGTCTCTCCCCCCGGCGAGTTCCACATCTATTGGACATGGGGCGGAGAAGGGCGCTATCTGGCGCCGCTCACTGGGCCACATCTTTACCCCGGTGTCCCCAATTCCGGGGAAAGAGCACTTCGCCGGTTCCGCAGGTTCGGATGGGTGTGGGCTTTCGCGCCACTGGCGCTTGTATTGCTGGTTAACATGAAGACGCGGCGCGAAGACTGATTTTGCCGCTCTTGAATCGTATTTTCACCGCTTCGCGACCGTATCTTTGCGGTTGTGAAGATGGGAGAAAACCGCCAAGCCTCGGGCCGGGTCTTGATTCCCGGAGGAGTCCCAGATGATCCAATCCACAGACAGCCAACTCGGCAAGATTCTCGTCGAGATGGGGCGCATCGATCCCGACATGATCGATGCGGCGATGCGCGACGCCCATAAGTCCAACGAGAGCCTCGACAAGATCGTCGTGAAGATGGGCATGTGCGAGGAAGATGACGTGCTGGAGGCTCTGGCCAACCAACTCCACCTTCCTTATCGCCGCCTCACCGAGATCACCCCCGACGAGCAAGCAATGAAGCTTGTCACCGCCGAGGTCGCCGACCACTACAAGGTCATCCCGGTGGAACTGAAGAGCGGAATCCTGCATCTCGCCACCAGCAAGCCCCAAGACATGTACATGATCGACGATCTCCGCCGCCACCTCGGCGTCGAGCTTGAGATCGTCGTCGCGAGCAAGGCCGAAATCGAGAAGGCCTACAATCGCCTCTACGGCATTGGCCGTGCCGTTATGGATCAGCTCGACAAGGAGATCGACGTCTCCGATATGGAGTCCTCGCTCAGCCTTTCCGACAACATCGACATCGACGAAATGGCGGCGGACGCGACCATCGTCAAGTTCGTCAACCAGCTCATTCAGGAAGCGGTCCGCGACCGCGCCACTGACATTCACGTCGAGCCGATGGAGAAAGAGCTCCGCATCCGATACCGGATCGACGGTATGCTCTACGAGGCTTCGATCCCCCCGGCGATCAAGAAGTTCCAAGCGGCCATCATCTCCCGCGTGAAGATCATGGCGGACCTGAACATCGCCGAGCGTCGCCTCCCGCAGGACGGTAAGATCAAGATTCGCAGGGGTGACAAGGAATTTGACTTGCGTGTCGCCACCGTGCCCACGCCCTACGGCGAGTCCATCGCCATTCGTATTCTGTCGCGAAGCTCCGAGCTCTCCACCTTCGAAAGCCTCGGCTTCACTGAAGAGCAGAAGAGCCTCATGCGCGGCATGATCGCGAAGCCCTACGGCATTCTCTTCGTGACTGGCCCGACCGGTTCCGGTAAGTCCACCACGCTCTACTCCGCCCTGACAGAGATTAACTCGGTCGACCGAAAGATTCTCACCATCGAGGATCCGATCGAGTACCGTGTTCCCGGTTGTACTCAGATTCAGGTCAACTCGTCCATCGGGCTGACCTTCGCGCGCATCCTCCGCACGACGCTGCGACTCGACCCTGACGTGATCATGGTGGGGGAGACCCGCGACACGGAAACGGCGAAGATCACGATCCAGACCGCGATGACGGGTCACCTTGTGTTTTCGACGCTGCATACGAACGACGCCTGCGGCGCGTTCACGCGACTTCAGGACATGGGCGTCGCGCCGTTCCTCATCGCCTCATCGGTGGAGGGCGTGCTTGCCCAGCGCCTCGTTCGCGTCCTGTGCCCGAGTTGTAAGCAGCCCACAGAAGTCGAAGCGGACCTGATTCGTCAGGTGAACATGACCCGCGAAGACGCGAGCAAACTGACCTTCTATCGTCAGGCGGGTTGCGAGAATTGCCGCTATACCGGCTACGCTGGCCGTACCGCGATCAAGGAAATCGTAAAGGTCAACGAAGGCGTCCGCAGGAAGATCGTCGCCCACGCTTCGGCCAGCGAAATTAAGGGCGACGCGATGAAGCGAGGAATGAAACCCATTCGCTTCGATGGCTGGGAGAAAATACGCACCGGCGTCACTACCCCGGAGGAAGTTCTACGAGTCACGATGGAAGACGAGTTTAACGACGAGTTTGCCGCAGGCGAGGATGACGCCGCGCCGCAAGAGGCGGCCACAGGTCAGGCCGATGAGTAGCCAGAAGTTCCTCTCTGCTGCCCCGATCCTGTTGGTCAAGGACGTGTCAAAGGCCGCCAACTACTGGCGCGATAAACTGGGCTTCGAGTACGACGGCCTTTTCAACGACCCGCCCGATTTTTGCATCGTACAGCGCGGCGGCGTGAGCGTGATGCTGGCGGAAGTTGACGCATCAATCGAGATTGTTCCTCACTGGAAGGTGAAGAGCCAGATGTGGAACGTTTACATCTACGTCGAAGACGTTGACAGCTATTACGAGGAAGTGAAGCAGCGCGGCGGGATCATCGACTACCACATCGGCGATAAGCCCTACGGATGCCGCGAGTTTGGTGTTCAGGACCTTGAGGGCCACGACATCGCCATTGGTCAGATAATCGAGTAGCCACAGAGGAGAAGCACCGGCAGATGCCGACGTTCGTCTACAAAGCCAAAGACCCGCAGGGTGCTCTCGTCGAGGGGACGATGGACGCCGACGGCCGCAACGCGGTGGTGTCGCGTCTTCAGCAAATGCAGTACTTTCCGGTGAGCATCCAGGTGGCTGGGAAAAAGGGCGCGAAGTCCGTTTCAAAGCCTACGCCCGCTCGCTCAAAGACCAAGGCCGTCCGGAAGCTCCCTGCGGCGAAGGCTAAAACATCCGCACCTGCGCAGGGATTATCGTTCCGCAAGAAAGTAAAGGTCGGCGACGTCGCGAACTTTAACCGCCAACTCGCCGACTTGATCGGCGCGGGGATTCCCTTGGTCAAGGCGATGGCGATTCTGAAAAAGCAGACCTCCAACGAGCAGCTTCAGGAAGTCATCCGGAGTATCCTCGACGACGTTCAGGGAGGCACAACCTTCGCCGAGGCGCTGGCCAAGCACCCCGCGGTTTTTTCGAAACTTTATGTCGCGATGGTTCGCTCCGGCGAGGCGGGCGGCATGCTCGATGAAGTGCTCAACCGCCTGGCGGACTTTTCCGAGCAGGAAGAGCTTCTTCGCAGCCGCGTCAAGTCAGCCCTCGCGTATCCGGTGGTGATGGTTTTGGCAGGTTCGGGAGCGGTGGCTGTTATGTTTGCCTACGTGATTCCGAAGATCACCGGCACCTACGCTCAGCTTGGTCAATCGCTCCCGGCGATCACCCAGATCCTGATCACCATGAGCAACTGGTTCCAGCACAACTGGTACATCGCGCTAGGTGTTTTGGTCGCGGCGGCGATTGGTTTCGAGCGCTTCACCAAAACCGACGAAGGGAAGGCGTTGTGGCATCGGCTGCAGCTCAAGCTTCCACTCATCGGCCAGATCGTCCAGAAAAGGGAGGTCGCGCGGTTCGCGCGTACCCTCGGCTCGCTTCTCAGAAACGGCGTCTCGATTTTGTCCGCGTTGGAAATCGTGCGGGAGGTGCTCGACAACTCGGTGTTCCGCGGGGAGGTCAGCCGGATCATCGAGGAAATCACACAGGGTTCCAGCGTGGCGCGTCCTCTCACAGACAACAACGTTTTCCCGATGGTCGCGGTGAACATGATCGCCATCGGCGAGGAAACCGGCCGGCTGCCCGAAGTCCTGCTTCGCATCAGCGAGTCCTACGAAACTCAGGTCGATCGTGCGGTGAAGACCATCACCTCACTCATCGAGCCGCTGATCATCGTGGCCATGGGTTTGGTAGTCGGCTTCATCGTGATCGCGATGTTGCTGCCGATCTTCAGTCTCGATCCAACAGGAGGTAATCTGTGATCCGAACTATCGAAAACCGGCGGGGACTCACCTTTCTGGAGATCATGATCGTTATCGTGATCATCGGAATTATGGCTGCGTTGATGATTCCAAATTTCAACGGCCCTCGACAGTCGATCGCTCTGCGTTCAACCACGCGACAGATCGCAGCCCAGGGTGCCCTCGCGCGCCAGTACGCCATCGCTCACAATCAGGAAGTCGACCTGCTTTTCAATGCCGAGGAACGGTGGTTTCGTATGGTGATGCCATTACCTCGCGACGAGGATCAGTTCCGCCGCCGCCTCGACGAAGATGAACCGAACAGCGAGGAAGAGCTGGAACGCCCGCTCCACGAGCTGGTCCGGTTTGTCGAGCTTCGTCGCGACAACATTGAGTTGGACGACGAGGAAGAGCGCCTCACTTTTTACCCGAACGGCACTTGCTCGGGCATGACGATCCACGTCGCCAACAAGCGCGGCGATTCGATGTCGGTCGAGTTCGAGCGAGCCACCGGGCAGGTTTCGATCTACACCGGCGAACCGAAGAGCTTCGCGCAGAAACTCCGTGACCGAGGCCTCAACCCCGAGGACTACGGGATCGAGGACGACGGGACGTCTATCGCCGATGCCGGTGACAAGTACAACCCCGGCGGGGGATTCGGCAAGACCGCCGGTTGGGACAAGGAACAGCGCGTCTCTCACTACGAGGACGTTGCCGACCGGATCGCGCGCCGTTCGGCTGCCAAGTACCACAGCTCTCAGGAAGGCGGCCCGGCGGAGTACTACTCGGAGGCGAGCCGATGGGGGAACTAACCATCCATCGCCGTGATCGTGCTTTCGTGCTCATGGAAGTGCTCGTTGCGATGGTTATTGTCGCCATCGCAATGACGGGACTCTTGCGCGGTTTCGTACTCGCGTTGGATACCGTCCAGAAAATCTATCTTAACGAAACGGCGATCATCCTCGGTAAGTCGGTGATGGACGACCTGATCCTCGAGCCGCCCGCCGAGGGCGAGTACGAGCTTCAATTCGCCGACGACCCACGCTTCGGGGAGGCCTTCATGAACTGGTCCTTCCAGCTAGAGATCGAGGCAGACGAGCCCGATTACGATCAGCGCCCGCCGGGCAAGATGCTTCAGGAACTCGAAGAGATCTACATCGTCGATCGGCTCTCAATTTTTTTCGAGGACGATTTCGGCAGGCGCGAGGTGCTGCGACTCCACACGCTCATAATCGAACCGGACCTTTTCAGTCAGGCCGCACTTCAACAGAACCAACTCTTCTGGTAACCTAAATGAGGACAGGACGCACATCGCCCGAGAAGGGCTTCACACTGCTCGAAGTGCTCGTCGCGATGACGGTCTTTAGCCTCGTTGTGCTCGCCGCCTACGCGGTATTCAACGCCGCGATCCGAAGCGAGCGAGTCGGGCTCCGCGAAGCGGAGAAAATGATGCGCGCCCGATACGTTTTTGACTCGCTGGAACGTGACCTCACCAACATTGTTTTTCGCGACGAGACCTCATACAATGTCTCGATCACACGCCTCCTCGAACAGATGGAAGAAGCGCGCTTGGAAGCAGAGGAGACAGGTGATTGGGAGCCGTTCTACGCCGCTTATGGCGACCCCGCCGAGGATGACGACGACGAGGACCCCTCGGTCGGAAACCCGTACGAGCGCGGGCGGCTGATTGATCTTCAGTTCCTTGGCGAGGACCAGGACCACTTCGACGCGCTGAGCTTCTCCGTCGTCGACGCGCCGCGCGTCGGTCGCCGCTACCGTCCCTATGGCATTACGCGGGTCCAGTACTCGATTCAGGACGGTGTGATGGTTCGCAGCGAGGACGACATCGAAACCGAGCCGCGCACCATCGACGGCGAACTACTCGAGCGGCCCGAACCTCCCGAGCACGCGATCCTCGCCGAGGGCATTACCGAGTTCGACATTCGCTATGCATTCTGGTTCGACAATCAGTGGTACGAAACAGATCAGTGGTCTTCGGCAAACCGTCAGGTTCGGAACCCACGCTACTACGTGGGTGAGCACGACTTCGGATTCGAGGATCGGCCCGACAATGATTTCTCCCTGCGCCCCGGCGATGCCGGATGGAACGAGTACGTCAACGACCTCGATTCGGAGCCCCTCGACCGGCTGCCGGCTTACTTAAGAATCAAGCTGGCCGTGAAAGATCCCGGGGGTACGGGCAGGCCATCGCGCTTTACGCGCATCATTCGGCTGAACCCGTCGCTAGAAACCTGGATTCCGGGAACCGAACTGGACGAGGACCAGCGTGACGACGAGCGCGAGGCCCGCGACCAGTACTACAGCCTCATTCTTCCGGGGGTTTCAGGAATCGACTGATGGCACGCCGAACCTCACGCAAACGCGCCGACCGCGCCATCGTTCTCGTCCTCGTTTTGTGGATCGTCATGATACTCACCATGATGGCGTACTCGCTGTTGTTCCAAGTTTCCCTTCAGGCGTCGATGACAGGTACCCGCAAGAAGATGCTCCAGGCGGAAGCGCTTTCCCGCGCCGGAATTGCAAAGGCAATCGTCGACTTGCGCAACGACATGCTCTTCGACTCCTCTGACGAAGAAGGCCGCATCTTCGACGCCGAAGGCGACATTTGGGCACGTCCCGAGGAAGGCAAAGACGAGGTCTACCTCAGCCGCGATGGCGAGGACAAAAATCAGTACTTCAGCGTTCGCGTCTTTGATGAAGAGGGCCTCTTCAATATCAACTCGTTTCGCGGCACCAACATGATCCTCCTCCAGGAAATTCTCAAGGAGCTCGGCCTCGAAGAGAAGGACGCAGAGATCGTCGCCTGCGCGATTATCGATTGGGCAGACACTGACGATCTTCCCACGTTGCCCAACGCTCCTTTCAACGAAGAGGGCATCGCCTATTCGATCCTTAAGGGCGAGGCAACCGACGGTGAAGTTGATCCTGAGGAAGTGGAGCCGCTGAAGTTTCGCAACGAGGCATATGTCTCGATCGCCGAACTGCTGGAGGTTTACGGTGTCACGCCAGAGCTGTACTTCGGTCCAGACACAGAAGAAGCACAGTACTACCGCGACCGATACCCTAATCGCTGGAACTTCGATATGGAGCTCGATCCGCCGCGCCGCAGCCGCGCTCGCGAAGAGGCTCCGCTCGGCCTGCGGGATTACTTTACCGTCTTCGGTGCCGGGCGATTGAACATGAATACCGCCCCGCCCCACGTGCTTTCGGCGTTTGCTCGTGCAGCGGGACAACCCGACGGCGAGAGTTTCGCCGAAAACGTCATTCGCGCTCGCCGCGGTGGAGCCAGCGACCGCAACATCGACAACGACAACGCCTTCAAGTCCGACCAGGATCTCCTCTCCCGGGAATTTGGTGGGGTCATCTCCGTCGGGCAAAACCTCTACTCGGTCGGCGTCGAGTCGAGTTTCTTCCAGATCATTTCCGAGGGCCATTCGGGAGAGATCATCGTGCGTCTCGAAGCCACCGTCGCGCGCAACATGGCGAACCTCCAACGCGAGGAAGACTTCGAAGCGATTGACCGAGCCCGCGAGCGCAAGGACCGCAACTCTGGCCGCTGGGAACGTCGACAGAATCAAGACAACGAGTTGTTAGTTCGGTACCCGATGATCACCGTTATTCAGACCCGTAGGAACTAAGCGAAAGACGACCTATGCCTAAGTACACAGTCCTCGAATTGACGGACCTCGACGCGCGCGTGATGCGCGTGAGCAAAACGAAACGCTCCGGGATGATTCTCGAAGCGGCGTTCACCGTGGACTTTTCGGGCCTCGATAAAGACGATGAGGGCATCGCTGCGCGCGGTGCGCGGCTCAAGGAGCGCGCCAAAGCCCTGAAGTTCCCCACCGGCCCCTGCGCTCTGGTCGTCCCCAAGCAAAACGCCATCGTCCGCGTCGCTAACCTGCCCTCTTCTGACCCCGGC
>JAUIJJ010000167.1 GCA_030431385.1 bacterium
CGCGGCGAGATCGATTTGCTCCTCGAGAATCTCCATCTCGTTTTTGGTGTTCTTGTTAAGTCCTATCTCACCCACACCAATGACGTTTTGTTTCTTCAGGAACTCAGGTATGATTGAAATGACTTCGCGCGCGAAGCCGGGGTCTTCTGCTTCCTTTGGGTTTATACATATCCAACAGAAATGTCTAATACCAACAGAGGCGGCGCGGCGGGGTTCGGTATCGGTGAGCTGCGAGAAGTAATCGTGAAACCCCTGTGGAGAGCTGCGATCGAAACCGGCCCAAAACGCGGGTTCCGTGACCGCAACGCAACCCGCTTGCGCCATGCGTTCGTAATCATCGGTTGTGCGCGAAACCATGTGAATGTGCGGGTCGATATACTTCATTCGGATTCCTCGCTGGGGCCGGGCCACACGCCCGACGCGCCCTTGCCCTCGGCTCGCTCGGCCAATTGGTTGGTAGGATCGCTAAACAGTTCCAGCACCCGCTTCGCGCGGTGATCGTCGCCGTCGATGAGGATCGCGACGGCTTTCTCCAGCGCCGCGACGCGGTAGTCGACTGTCTCGGTTCCGCTCCCTGCCGCGCGATAGTAGCGGTCGAGAAACGCCGCCACATCGATCAATGCAGCGCGGTGCTGCATGAAGTATAGGTCCGCCACTTCCGTTGGTTTCAACGGCGACGGGAGCTGGTCCCTGCTCATCGGCTGAGTCCTTTCGGCGCGGCGTCGAGGTTCAGTACATTCGCGACCGCACGCCGCATTGCGTTGTGGTCGACCTCGTGTATGACGTGTTCGCTGCCGATTGTCGAGAGCATGCTGAGCGTCAACTCGCCGCCGAGGTGCTCGCGGAATTCTTCGATGCCTTCGAGTAGCCGTTCCGACTTCAACAAAGAATGGGACAGTGGAAGTTTGAGCGCCGCGAGACACCGATGGATTCGCGACGCCGAGTCCGAATCGAGCAAGCCGATTTCGGCGCAATAGGCGACGTCGAGCGCGATGCCGATGCCGACAGCCTCGCCGTGGGAGACTTCGAAGTCGGAGAGTTGTTCAAGTTTGTGCGCGGCCCAGTGCCCGAAGTCCAGTGGCCGCACGGTGGTGAATTCGAAGGGGTCGCCGCCGGTGGCGATATGGTTGAGATGGAGCTCCGCCGAGCGCCGGATGATCGGCATCGCGGCCCCCATATTGCGGGCTGCGATAGCGGGCGCGGCAGCCTCGATTTGATTGAAAAAATCCGGGTCCTTGAGGAGGGCGACCTTGACCGCTTCGCTGAATCCGGCGCTCCAGTCGCGGTCGGAAAGCGTCGCCAAAAACTCCTCATCGCAAATCACTGCATGAGGAACGGAGAAGGTGCCGAGGTAGTTCTTCTTGCCAAAAGCATTGATGCCGTTCTTCACACCGACGCCCGAGTCGTCCTGAGAAACGGTGGTCGTCGGGAAGCGCACGAGGCGGATTCCACGGTGGGCGATGGCTGCGGCGTACCCGGCCGCGTCGAGCACGGCACCGCCGCCGATGGCCACCAGCGCCGAGTGGCGGCAGAGCTTCGCGTCGTTGATCAAGCGGAGGACTTCCTCGTAGTCCTGCCCGTTTTTGACGCGCTCACCTCCAGCGAGGATCAGTGGCGCCATGCGAAGTTCGAGGGCCTCAGCGTGATGGCGACAATACGCCGCGACCGATTCCCCCAGATTGGGCCAGGCCTCGGCGACGCCGCTGTCGATGACAACGGCGATCGATGTGGCGCCCATCCCGCGCTCTCGCATCGCATCGGCAAAGGCGGCGTTGTCGGGCCGAAAGGCACCACGTGTGAAGAGCAACCGGTGGCGAAACTCGACGGTAACCGGATGCTCGAAGCTGAAATTTGTCTGCTGGTTGCTGGGGGCCATTGCCATTTCGATCATGGTGGGAAGCTAGATTCGCGCCGCCTCTGTGGGCAATAATTTCCGAAGCGAGCGTTGACTTTGCGCCGTCTTGGGACACCATGGCGAGCGGCATTTTGATGCCCCCCGAAAGGACAGGCCCGATGGATTGCAGCGTCTCTGAGTTCGACAAATTCCGATGCGAGATGAATGAGCGAATTCTCAATCGCTCGAATCTGGTGACAAAACGGTTCTTCAATCTCGACGGGAAGACCTACGAGGCGGGGGCGCTCGACGAGTTCACCAAGGAACTGATGGGGCTCGCCGCCAGCGCCGTGCTGCGGTGCGACGACTGCATTCGCTATCACGTCAAACGATGCCACTCCCTCGGCATGACTGAGGAGCAGTTTTGGGAAGGCATGTCCGTCCCTCTGGTTGTCGGGGGAAGTATCGTCATCCCTCATCTGCGCCGTGCCGTGCAATTTTGGGACGAACTGAACAATCCTTCCGCTGATTCGGAAGAGTCAGAATAGGTCACAACGACTCGATCAAGGAGAGCTAAAGTGGGAAAACTGATTTGGTTGGCAATGATGACTTTGATCTGTGCGCCGTTAGTTGCTCAGGAAGAGTCGAGCGCAGTGGAAGAGGAGGCCGTCGCCTCAGAGCAAGAAGCCCCTGCGAGTTGGCCTCTGGTGTATTGTGGCGTCTGCGGTGTGAATTACAAGTCCTACGGAAAGGAAATCTGGGTCGTCAGCAACGGCGGTGAGGTTCCGATCTGCAGCGACGACTGCGTCAAATCCTACAACGAGGATCCGAAACTGGCGGAGAAGAAGTTTAACTTCATCATCACTGCGTCATTCAGGGATAACTACCCACTCGATCAGTGCTTCATGGACGAAGAAGAGCTTGGCGACAACGGCGAACCGGTGGTCATTGCCTATCGCAACCAGGTGCTTAAATTTTGTCAGGAGTCCTGTCACGAGAAGTTTCAAGAGGATCGTAAGGGGGGCATGGAAAAACAGGAAGCACTGGTCGTTGAAAAGTTTAAACCCGAATACCCGTTGATTGGTTGTATTGTGTGCCAATCGGTGTTTCTGGAAAACAAGGAAGCGATACATCTCGCCTACCAAAATGACTACTACAAGATTTGCAGTGAAGAGTGTATCGCGGCATTCGGAGAGGACCGTGCGAAGTATCAGGGGCGCTTGAAGTTGGCCTTGGTGGCGACGGGTCGGTTCAATACTTCGGTAATGCGTAAAGCCGGTGAAGAGCTTCCCGGTCCAGTTCAATTGAAGTGACCAATTGACTCTGGTTTATCTATTCCGATCGGCGACAACGGGCAACGGCGTCGGCGTCGCCGGAAGCGGGCCTTGGAGATAGTCCTCGTCGGGATATCCACTGGTGATGTAGAGATCGCCATCGCTCAATGTTCCATTTGTCGGGTCATAGTGCGCCTCGAGGTCGAACGGTTTGTAGACGACTAGCGAATCCTGATTTGTTGAGATAGCACGTCCTCGAGCGACCGGGCCTGTAATGCTGGATGTTACTCTTCCGCCGATGACGTTTGTCTGATCGCGGTCTGGTCCCCAGGACATGATCCATGCGGGTTTGTGGTCGGTTACTGTATAGCTGGCGCCGGGCTCAGTAGCGAATGGATCCGGGGGAAGTCCTTCGGGAAACAATCTGACGATCGCGTTTCGATCCAAGGGGAGGCCATGCGGCGATGGGAACGGGTATTTTCGGTCGCGCCGAATTGTTGTCCAGATATCGCCTGGGCTGACCGAACCGTTCGTTGGGTCATAGGTGATGAGGGCTTTGTCGTCGGTTTCATCGGGGCCAATGCTATACACTCGCCACCTAATTTCCCCGGTTTGTACAACACTGAGTGGTTTCTTAAAGTTGGTAAATGGATCCGGGTAGGGTCCGTTCGGTAGTAGATACCCAAAATCGGAAGAGCTCGGTTTCCAATCGGGTTTGGTTAGCAGTTGTTGATGAGCGGCGGAAGCACTGATGATGTTCGCGATCTTGGCGTGTGAGTGCTTGGTGATGCGTTGCCGCCCATTCATGGAAGAGCTGTCCCCCCACTGATTGTGATAGGAACTGACGAAGTTCGACTGAGCCTGGGTCGCGGCCAAGTCCATTTGGTATATATTCTTCACTACCGGCCAAACAAATTCAAACTGAGCAGGTGTTCTAAAGCCGCTGAGCAGTACATTCTCAAGTGAGTCGGCGCTGTTGTTAGTCATAGAAGTCCCGACTTTGATCGAGACCGAATCGGTACTATCTCGTTTGAGTAGGATGCCTATTGTCAGCGGGCGAAGTGTCAGGCTGAGAGCTTCGAATGGGTCGCCGGCAAAGAGCGCGAAGTCACTAAACGCACGAAACAAACTGGTCATTGTCTGCAGTAGCTCGTAATTGTAGCTGGATGAATTGCCGAGTAGGAAGAGTCCGTCAATCCTCATGATCACTGCCTCGTTCTTCATGGAGCCAATGAGGGTTGAAAACTCTTCTATGTCAAAGGATTGCCCGGAAGTGGAAAGCCACTCATTTACCTTCTCGCTGTAGTTTAGACCGTCGCGCGTTTTGCCCATCGCGAAGAGCCACTTCTCATAGAAACCAATACCCTTCTCTAGCACGTCGAGGTTCAAGGACTCATCGAATTCTCTTAGTTTGGCAATCTGCTCCGCGACTCGATTCGTATCTTCTTGCTGTATATAGAAGTCAGTTCTGAATAGCTCCAAAAGCGACATCTGCACCTCGCTCAATGCATGTTTCTCAAACTCGGAGAGAAACGTAGCGTCATCAAGTTTCTTTTTAAGTAATTGATCAATTGCCGTGGCAGATTGCTCATTGGAGAGCGGGATGAGATAGGTCACCGTTTGTGTTGTATCATCCGTCGCGATCTCGTACTCGAAGATGTTGTTGTCGCGGCGAGTCAACTCGCCGAGATCTTTCCAGAGATTCGGTACTTCCAGCGAGCCCGCAGATTCGAACAGTCGGTACCGATCTCCGCTCAGTTTTTCAAGCCTTAGGTCGCGAGTGTTGTTCTGGATCACATCAGCACTGAACACCCTGACCTGATGCCACCCCAAACCAAAATCCCGAACTCTGACGAGGTCGTTTTCGGCAGGTAGGTAGTAGTACCCGCCAATGCCATAGTTCCATTGATAGGCGGTCCAGAAGCTGACGAGAAGTACAACGATGAGCGGGGCCACGAACAAACCGATCGGTCTGCGGCTACGCTTGTGCGTACTTTTATTGGGGGGCGGGTCCGCTATCATGGGGTCAGGAGAAGTCGAGAAGCTGCGGAAGTCGAGGAAATCCTATGTCCCACTTCTTTGGAAGGAGCGCTAGGCGCCGGTCGATTTGAGTTCTTCGAAGAGCTCGCGCTGACGATCGGTGAGCTCCGTCGGGACGGCGATCATGATCTGCACGAGGAGGTCGCCTTGGCCGCCGTCAGCTTTCGGCAGGCCGTGACCCTTCACGCGGAGCCGCCGGCCGGACTTGCTGCCAGCAGGAACCGTGAGGCTGAGTTTTCCATCGGGCGCTTCTACGGAGACCTTGTCGCCGAGGGCTGCCTGCGATGCGCTGATGCTCGCATCGACGATGATGTCGCTGCCGTCGATCTTCCAACGCTGATCCCGCGCGTAGCGAACTTTGATGAGCAGGTCGCCGCCGCCATCGCCTTCTCCGGCGAGGCGGATCTTCTTTCCCTCGGCGATGCCCTTAGGAATGGAAATGTCATAGGACCGCGGACCGCGGCCGGGCATGTTGAGGGTTACGCTGACTTTCCCGCCCTTCAGAACGTCTGAGAGCGAGACATCAAGGATGGCCTCGGTGTTAGGGATGCGCGCGGTTTGAGGGCCTCTGCCGCCCTGAAACAGGTCGTCGAATCCGTATTGGCCGCCACCCATACCCTGCCCGGCGCCGGGGTGGCCGCCGGAGTGCATGTTGACGCGCGCTCCGCCTCTGCCGCTACCGAACAGCGCCTCGAAGAAGTCGCTGAATCCGCCAAAGTCAAAGCCGGTGCGGCCGCCCGCCTGACCATCCCAGCCGGGGGGCGGGCGGAAGTCTTGGCCGGACTTCCAATTAGCGCCGAGGGCGTCGTATTGCTTCCGTTTGTCGGGGTCTTTGAGGACTTCGTACGCTTCGTTGATTTCTTTGAACTTATCCTCAGCGTTGGAGTCCGTTTTGTTTGTGTCGGGGTGGTACTTCCGCGCGAGTTGGCGATAGGAACGGCGGATTTCCTCGGCGCTTGCGCTCCGGCTCACTCCCAGAATTTCGTAGTAGTCCCTAAACCGCATCGGAGTCCTTTACTCTGCCGATTCGCCACTGCTGACGACGACTTGTGGCGCGCGCAGCAGACCGACTGAGTCCTCGAATCCTGCCCGGCTCTCGTCGGTGATGTGGCCTTCGGCGATTTCCGCGCTGGCCATGTGGGCGATTGCCTCGTGGAGTTCCGGATCGAACTTCTCGCCCTTGGTTTCAATCTTCTGGATCCCGAGAGACTCGAAGACCTGAAGGAGCTGCGTGCGAACGGCGGTCAGGCCGCCTCGCGTCGCATCGTCCTTGGCCGAGCGAAGTCCCATATCGAGCGAGTCGAAGACGGGGAGCAGGCGCTCGGCGGCGTCGCGCCGGCCACGCTGACGTTCCAGCGAGAGGTCCTTGCTGGCGCGCTTGCGATAGTTGTCGAAGTCCGCCAGCAGCCGAACGTAGCGCTCGCGGAAGGTTTCTTCTTCTTCGCTGAGCTGCTCCTGCTTCGGTTCCAAATACTCTTCCTCCGGCTCGCCGGCGTTTTCGATAACCTCGGCTTCGACCTCGACCTCGGTTTCGCTCACCGGGGCTTTGCCTTCGTCGGCGAGATCTGGGCCTTCGGGTGTATCGGCGGCGTCGTTCACGTTGATATCCTCGACGTTATCTGTCGTTTCTGTGCGTTCCTCGTTGCCCATAAGTATCGGCGCTCTCCAAATTAATCACGGAAGGCGCTGGGGATCGTGCGCCCAGCTCCACGGTTTTAGGTAGCAAGAGCCTTTCCGCCTCGTAAGATCAGTGGTTTCAGTGTTTAAGGGTGCCTGTGCGATTCGGAGTTGAGTCAATTTGCGTCAGGGTGTCCCGTGAGTGACCCGCCAATGAGCCTGTTTATGAAAATCTACGTTCCGCTGGACAAGGGAGCGCGCCGTTTGTTGCTGGCGGGAGTTCACCTCTACCAGCGTCGACTGGGGTGGCTGCTTGGCGGGCACTGCCGGTTCGTGCCGAGCTGCTCGTTCTATGCGGAGGAAGCGCTCCAGAGGGGGCCGTTGCTGCCTGCCTTGTGGCTGATTACGTGGCGGCTGCTGCGGTGCCAGCCCTTCGGGACAGCGGGGGAGGACCCGGTGCCTGTGCGCGAGGGCGGGGAAAAGTGGTTCCTCAACCTGAACAAGAAGCGCACAGGCCACGAACACTGCTCAGAACATGATGAAGAGCGTGGTGGTTACTGACCGATCACGAGGAGAAGGTCGCCGCTGCCGCCCTTTGCCGGGTCGTACTGCTGGCTCTCGATATAGTCGGCGAGGATGAATTTGAGGTATTCCTTGGTCGCTTCCTCGGGGTCTGATCCGAAGGCCGTCATCGAAGAGGTGGAAACGGGCATCACCATGCCGATATCAAAGCCCTTGAATGAGACGTAGGGGCGGAGGGCGGCGGGAACGTCGACGTCGCCGTCAGGGCCGGGGCTGATGATAACCGCTACTCCATCGGTGAAGCTGCCGGTCAGATATGCGTATGTACCTTGAGCCTTTTGGAACGGGTCCTTGGGTAGCTCGCTGACGTAACGATGGCTCTGGGCGAGCACCTGCAGGCCGCTTTCGACGTCAGGAAGGGTCGAGTAGTCGATCTGGTAGTTTTGGATGGCGCGAGCGAGTTGGCGCTGCTCTTCCTTCACACGACTGATCTTGGTGCGAACGACCAGGGAACGTGACGAATAGACGAAGAAGATAGAAAGGATAGCGGCGATCGCCAGCACGAGCATAAGCTCGGCCATCGAGATTCCCCGATTGCGGCGTGCCATTGTCCGATGCAGCCTCAGAACCAACGTGGCGACCTCCAGGGTGTGCGTGTTACGGCGAGTAGCTGGGAATGTGCTGGTACGGCAGTTCCCATCATGTCAAGGGCTCGAAAGAAATTTTCTACCAATGATTGATACACGGGCATGAAAGAAATTACACAGTCGGGCAAAGTTAAACCCAACCCTGTAGCATCGCTGGGCGCAGCGACCTTGAACTTCCTCGCATTCAATGGGC
>JAUIJJ010000168.1 GCA_030431385.1 bacterium
TCTGGCGAGGTTTAGGGTGCGGACGGGATGACGACAGCGCCAACGCCGCGTCGGGCCATGAGGAAGCCGTCAGTCGCGTTGACGGAGCCGTTGCCGTCCACATCCATACCTGAAAAATTAGTGATCGTCGGGTTGCTCAACTGCCCGGCGTCGACGCCGAGACGAGCTGCGAGGAAGCCGTCGGTGGCGTTGACAGAGCCGTTTCCGTCGGCGTCGCCGAGTGTTGGGAACACACCAGCGTTGTTTGCGGCGGCAAGGTCGATAACTGCGGCTTCGTAGCTGTCGAGGAAGCCGTCGTTGTCTGTATCGATGGAGCCATCGTTGGGATCGAGTGAAGCAGGAAGGCCATCGCCATCGGCATCGGTCAATGAGTCCGCGACAAGCGGACCGTTGACGAAGGTGGCAGGGAAGCGCGCTTCAAGTCCGTCGAAGAAACCGTCGCCATCTGTATCGAAGTTCCGCGGGTTCGGCTCTGATGCCGCATCGTAGGTAAAGTTTTTGAAATTGGCGAATGTCGTGTCGTAGTTGAGCTCTTCTTCGTCGCTAAGGCCGTCGCGGTCTGAGTCACGCAGAATGAGGCTCGTAACGCCTGCGGCCGGTGTGTGTGAGGGCTCGAGTGCGTCGATCACGCCCTCGCCATCGCGGTCGGCTGCGCCCATCAGTCCTGAGAACGCCGAGTTCACGAAGGTTGGGTCATCGTAGGCGGTCGGGTTGTCACCGGCACCTGTGAGGACTCCCGGGTTAATGGGGCGCGGTGAGCGATCGTTTTTGACGATCTCGAGGGGCACCGGGCCAGCCGGGGAGGCTGTGGTGGTGAAATTGAGGCGATGAAGCGTGTAGGATGCGGCGGTGCTGCCCGCGCTCGGGAGGAGCGAGCCATCAAGTGCGGCGCCACTGGCGTGGCTGAACCACTCGCCGGCAGTCGAGTCCCAATCGGGGATCATCGATGATGGCTCCGGCGTCACGAAAACTTCCATATCCGGGAAGTAGGGAGTCAGGTCATCAATGGATACGAGCCGAATATCGGCTGCATCATAGTTGATGCGGAAATCATAGGCGCTGGGTGCTTCGTTGGTGAAGCCGGACGCAGTCACGAGAACCGAGAAGTTCTGATTCGGCGTTTGAAGGTCGGAGGATGAAGACCCACCGTCAAAGGTCGAAGTGACCGTAATCTGAGCTTGCGAGATTGCGGGTGCTGCCAGAAGGCCAATCGCCACGAGACACTTAAGCATCCTGCCAGCTTTCCGATTTTTTCTCATTTTCAAACTTCCTCCAGTTTATGGGGTCTCTTTGCGAGAACTTGTTTTTTTGCATGAGGGCATGGGCGGCTGAATGAATCAACAACGCCAGACCGCGCGTAAAACGCCGTCGGCCCGTTCGTGCAGGCTATCGGTTTCCCTCGAAAGCTGTATTCTCCGGAGAGGTAGGTCAAGAGAATCCTACGTTTAGCGGCGGTGATTTTCCAAGGTTCCGTGCTGAGGGGGCAGGGATTTCAGTGGAAACCATGAAATCCAAGTGGGAGAGGCATCGCCGAGAACGAGATTGCTGCATATTGTGCCCGATTTCCCCCAAATGGCTTGCCCACGATAGCCCAGCAACCGATTCCCGGGTGCGGCAGGCAATTGACCCTTTTGCTTGTCGGTACTCGTCTCGACTGGATTTCCCAATGAAACTCGCCACACCTTTGTTTCTCTTCATCTTTGCGCTGTCTGCTACGGTTGTAGGAGCGGAGTCACCAGATAATCCGCCTGACGAGTCAATCGACCCGGTTGTGGCGGCGATGAAGGAGTTTCGCCAGCGGGGGCTTGATGTCTTTCCCATGACAATGGGAAAGGCCGCCGAGACGTTGGTCGATGGCTCGACGGGCCGGCCCGTCGAGAGCCCTTGGGCATTTCCGGGGCGGGGTATCGAGGACCCGATGCTCATGGGAGCGGCCGGGTTTGGGCCGGTTGTCATGGATGTTCACGAGCTCTACGCGAAGCCGCACGCTTTGACCCGAATCGAGCGCACGGTGGCGGTGAGCGTGGCGGACGAGGGAACGACTCCGAGCGAGCAGCAGATGACGGAGCAACACTTCGCGTTTGTGAAGGCAGCCCTCGCTCGGCGCGGTGGCGCGGATAAGTGGCTGGTCGAGGTCGACGGTGGAGTCGATGATTCGCACGCTGCGGCGACTTGGGAGGCGGGGCTTCGAGATCGCTTTGAGGAGATTATCGCGCGGACGGGTCGATTGACCCAGCGCATGCCTGAGGACCCCGTGATCGTCGACGACGCCGGTCCTGCGTTCGATATTGTCGGGGCAGGCAGCCGCGAGTGGCTGCACGCCGAGGGCACCGAGGAGTGGCACGTGAGCTACGGGCCGGGACTTCATATTGTTGAGGGCGATGGCGCTGCGGCCTGGATTGTCCGCAATCTGAAGCCGGGGCGGTGGGCGGTTTGGCTGCACATCGACGGGGGGCCGGAGCTAACGGATCAGGCGGACTTGAGCTTCTTCGCGCAGGGATCGCTAAGGGCGGACGTAAGCTGGCGGGTCGATATGAGCGAGGAGAGGCATGGCTTCATTCGCCTGGGCGACTGGATCGCGGCGACGTCGCGTCCGCTGAGGGTGGAGCTTCACAGCGTCGATGGTCAGCCCGCGATTGCCGATGCGATTCTCTTCGAGCCGCTGGAATTCTACAGCCCGATCGACCGCCAAGCGGATATTGTGATGGAAAAGCTGCTGGAACAAGATGACGTGACGCCAACGCCGTCGGCGGCTCAGGAGGCCGAGTGAGGGCGCGCGATCTTGCCTTCGTGAACTCGAAATCGCGCGCCGAGTGGTATTTCCGACTCGATGATCGTGGCGTCTGTCGCGGTTAGGAGGGCCTGAAGGCCCTTTCCCGCAACGAGGCGGAGGAAGTGGCGCGCGCGGCCCTGGTCCAACTCTCCCAAAACATCATCAAGCAGGAGGATGGGCGGCTCGCCGAGGACTCCTTCGAGGGCTTCCATCTCTGCGAGCCTGAGGGCGAGCACGATGGTGCGCGCCTGCCCCTGACTCGCATAGGCGCGGGCGTCTTGCCCGTCTAACTGAAACGCGAGGTCAGCACGGTGGGGACCGTGCTGGGTGGTTCCTCTGTCGCGATCTGATTCGCGGGTGCTTTTCCACCACTCTTTGAACTGTGCTGCCAGCGAATCCGCCGAGCCCTTGGGTTCCGGGTCGAGGGTGATCTGGGCGTGCTTGGGCCAGCCGTGGGCGTGCCTAAGCTCGATCTGATCGCGCCCTCCGGCCAGCACGGTGAGGTTCCGCGACACGAGCGGTGCGAGGCGCTGGGTCAGTCGCTCGCGAGCACGGGCGAGGCGCGCGCCGTGCTTAGCCATTTCCGCTTCGAAGACTTCGCACTGGCTCCAATCGGGGCGGGAGGATTTGAGAATCGCGTTCCGCTGGCGGAGTGCGGTGCCGTAACTTTGCATGGCGGCCAGATCGTAACGACTCACCTGCGCAAGTAGATTATCCAGAAGGTTGCGACGCTGGCCGGGGGCGCCGCGGACGAGTTCCAAGTCGGAGGGCAACAGGACGACAACATTGAGCTGGCCCCATAGGTCGGCGAGGCGAGGGAGCGTTTTCCCGTCCAGCCAGACGGACTTTCCCGCGTCGGAGATTGCCACGCGAATGCGGTGGCGGTCGTCGTGGCGCAGGTAGCGGCACTCGGCGGCGGCGTAGGGCTGGGCGTCTTTGGATTCGGAGAATGCGATGCATTCGCGGTCGCGCTGGGTGCGGAAGCTCCTGCCGGTCGCGATGTAGTTCACCGCTTCGAGGATAGAGGTCTTCCCCTGTGCGTTCTCACCGACGAACAGATTCGCGCCCGGGGCGAGGGTGAGCTCTGCCTTGGTGATGCGGCGGAAGTTCTCGAGGGCGAGGTGCTCGATCAGCAACGTATCGGCTCCGCCTCAGAGTGCCAGAACATCGAATGCGACGATGAGGAAAAAGCCGATGGAGATGATTCCATTGACGGTGAAGAAGGCGGCGTCGGTGCGGGAGAGGTCGCGGGGGCTGACGAGGCGGTGTTGGTAGTCGAGCATCAGACCGATCCCGCAAATGCCGAGGAGCGTTAGAAGGCCCAAGCCGGAGCTCCACCAAAACAGGAGGAAGAAGATCATCGAGATGGCATGGGTTCGGCGGGCGAAGTTCATCGCACCGGCGATGCCCAGAGACTTGGGGATGGAGTGAAGCTCCTCCTCCTCGACGTCTACCTCATAGTCCTGACATGCGTAGAGAATATCAAACCCCGCGACCCAACAGACGACCGCAAGTGCGAGCCAGACGGGGGTCCAAGAGAGGCTTTCCGTGACGGCGATCCATGCGCCGCAAGGCGCGAGGCCGAGGGCAATGCCGAGAAAGAAGTGGGCGTTGCGGGTGAAACGTTTGGTGAGGCTGTAGCCAAAGAGAACGGCAAGCGTTGGCGTGGATAGGTAGAAGCAAGTCTTGTTGAGCATCAGCGATGCGAGGATAAAGACGACGGAGCTAACGGCGAGCGCGATTGTGACGTCGCCGGGAGCGAGCTCGCCGGTCACGAGAGGCCTGCTGGCTGTGCGCGGATTGCGCGCATCGAAGCGGGCGTCGACGAGGCGGTTGAAGCTCATGGCAGCGGTGCGAGCGGCGACTGCGGCGACGACGATCCACAGTACCGTCCACGCGCCGGGAACCCCGTTGGCTGCCAACAGCATTGCGGTGAGCGCGAAGGGGAGGGCGAACACCGAGTGGGCGAACTTGATGTTGTCGAGAAAGACGGCGATCTTGCCGCGATGCATTGTGGCTTCCATGGGTCCCGCGTTCGGCTTTGGGCTGGCGCCTTTGGCGCGGTGGTGACGATGCTAACCATAGCCGCTGCGGCGCCACCAGAAAACTCCGAGGAACGGTCACCTGTCGGTTTGTCAGCTTCAGCTCAACGGCAAGCCCACGTGGGAACTCGATCATTGGGTACCTGTGCTTTGGCCGTGGTTGTTCGATGCGACGCGAGTCACCGAGTCGCGTCGGTTGCACATTTCAGTCTTCGAAGCGGCGGACCGTTTTCAGTCGAGAGCGAAGCTTGGTCAGTCGGTTCCCTTTCTCAAACCGATTTTATCAATGTTCGAAGAAATCAGGCCCGAGAGTTTCTTCCGCGAGTTGGGGACTAATCCTGACGCGGTGTTGAGTTGGGACATGGCGCTCTTTGAAGAACGTCGGCCGTTTCGAATCGAGTCGGCGGCAAGTCACTGGAAGAAGTTCGATGATGCGGTCTCGCGGCGACAACACGAGCAGGCGATCTCGCTGTTCGCGGACGCGCCGCTTAATCCGCTCGCGCTGCGAGGTGTCCGGCAGCTCGACGCTCACGAACTGGGAGCGCATGCGTTGAATCTGGAACTCAAGCGAGAAGAGCGAGGCCGCGCGCTGGTGCAGCTCCTATTCGGCATGCCGGTTTCAAGAGAGGCAAAGACGCTAACGGCAGGGTGGGTGGAAATGGCGGAGGGTATACCGGCGGTGAAACTACGGAAGAGGGTTGCTTGGTGGCGGAGGGGTTTGAGATGAATCATTGCCACAGATGAATGAAGATGAACACGGATGTTTTGCTCTGAGAATCCGGACCTTCAAGAAGAACGGAGAGTCGGTTCGTAACACAATGCAGCATTACAAGCTAATCCGTTTCACCTGAATCTTGGGATTGCCGAAGTTGAGTAGGAGTGCAGTCTTGCGGTTGGTCGCTCGTAAGTAGTTGAGACATTGAGCCATATGAATGTCATTGAGGGCCTTGATGGCCTTCAGTTCGACAATGATGGAGTCTTCTACTACGAGGTCAGCGATGAATTCACCTACGACATGGCCTTCATAGTATACTTCTATCGGCGACTGCTGAATGACTCTTAGGTCGGCTCTTTGTAATTCGATGCTTAGAGCATTTTCGTATACCTTCTCAAGGAATCCCGGGCCGAGTTTGTTTGCGACTGTGAAAGCGCTGCCGATAATGCGTTCGGTGATACTATTTGTATCCACTGATTACCCACCTTGTATCAGTCACCGCAGAACACTAACTTTTTGGCCACGATCGGAGTATCTGTGTTCATCTCCATCCATCTGTGGCTAAACAAGTAGGTCCTACTCGTAGTACTTCACGACGTCGGGGTTGCTTTTGCCTAGGCGGATGGGGATCCAGAAGGCTCGGATGGCGAAGCCTCCCTTCTCGTGGCCCCAGCCGAACATTCCCCAGAGGGGGCCGTGGCGGCCTCGGACTACTTCGCCTTCTTCGTCAAACTTAACGAGGCTTTCCCAAAGAATACCTAATAGCAACATTGAATGAGCGCGTTCCAGTTCGGTGAATTCTTCCATTTCAATGTCTTCAATGTTTTCGACATCCCATTGTCCGGGTACGGGGCGGGTGCCAGTTTCGAATGCACGGTGGGAGTGTAAGTATCCCAAGTAACCGAAGAGTGGTCCGTGGGCTGTTGCGACGTTTCCGTCTTCTGTCTTTAGTCCAAAATCAAACCAAACCAATGGCCCGAGTATACCACCCAATTGAAGTGGAGAAAAGAACCAACCGTGAAGCAACTCGTCGGTGTTATCTGTGTAAGCTGATGATTTGTAAGTTACCAGTGAAGGACCCAAAGTCCACAACATGTTGTTATAGGAAAAGCGCGTGTCGCGGTTTCTGTATTGTCCGGAAACGCGAGAGAACAGGAGCGGGATTCCGAATGCTTTAAGCTTAACGGGGTCTTTGATCTCGCCCTTTTCGACGACTCGGGTATAGAGAAGGTTCCAACCAAAGCGCAGGCTGCCTACTGGTTCGCCGGATTCGACTCCGCGTTCGTAGTAGTCACGGGAATAGGTAACACGCCAGGGAAGAAATGTGAGCAGTACCGGTGTACTGAGGTCGTACCATGAGAAGGAAGTCCGGCGGGCTTCTTGTGTGTTCATGGCGACGGAGATTTCATTGTTTGCAACGAGGAAGGGGAGGAACCACCAGTGCCCTCCGCCGACGTTGAGGGGGCCGCCGGGTTTTGGTCTGAGCGCGGCCAGTTCGTCGGCTGCTTCCCACACTTCCTGCGACATCGCCTCTCCCCTGCTGGGGATGTCAAGATCGTCGTATTTGGGGCTGTGAGAACTGACCCCACAGCCACTGAGGATCGTCGAGGCGCTGAGAATCAGTGCCAGGCACAGGCTAATCGCACGCATGTTCTTGTTCTCCGATATTGATCAGTCGAGTTTGAACTGGGCGAGATAATCGTCGACTTTGATTTCCTTCGCCTCTGGCTGCTCGTCTTTCAATAGCACGTAGTTTTCGAGCACCAAAACGTCCATGTTGGTGGCCATGAAACAGCGCCACGCGTGTTCCGGCGTCATGACAATGGGTTCGCCGCGAACGTTGAAACTCGTATTGATGATTACGGGGCAGCCGGTTTTCTCTTCAAATTTTTTGATGAGACGGTAGTACATTCCGTGGCGTTCTTCGTCTACGGTTTGCAGCCGGGCGGAGTAATCAACGTGGGTGATTGACGGGATGACCGAGCGATTGATCTTCAGTTTGTCGATTCCCTGAAGTCCCTCCATGCTTTCGTCGGTGCGCTTATCCTCTCGGACGTCGGCGACCAGAAGCATGTAGGGGCTTTCTTCGTTGGGGCGGGTTTCGAAGTACTCGTCCACTTTGTCGCGGAGCACCGCCGGAGCAAAGGGGCGGAAGCTTTCGCGGAACTTGATCTTCAAGTTCATGATGGACTGCATTTTCCGGCTACGCGCGTCGCCGATGATGCTACGAGAGCCGAGCGCACGTGGCCCGAATTCCATGCGACCCTGCATCAGACCAACGACCTTTTCGTCGGCCATCTGCTGCGCGACGAATTCGAGCAGTTCTTCGTCTTTGTCGAATCGCTTGTACTTCGAGTTGCTGGAGTTGAGGAACTCTTCGATCTCTGCCTCGCCAAACTTCGGACCAAGGAGCGAGCCGAACTGGCTGTCCTTGCCGTTGTTGTCGCGGGGCTTGTCGAGGAGCTGGTGCCAGATCAGGAGCGCGACTCCGAGGGCGCC